>JACORX010000464.1 GCA_016179165.1 Candidatus Rokuibacteriota bacterium
GTGCCATTGCTCGTCCTGGCCAGGGCGACGACAAACGCATCCGCGCGGTTACGCTCTCCCTCGTCGGCGGCCAGCGGGCACTGCGCCTGCACTTCTCCCACCGCCGCCATCTGCGCCGCGTCGAGAGGCACGAACAGTTCAGCCCGTTGGAGCAAGAAGTCGGCGAGGTTATCAGTTCCGCGCTCTAACTCATGTCGTACTTCTTCAGGGGAAAGCAGGATGCCGTTCCCAATGGCCGCATCCAGTCGCTGCCATACGTTGACATAGATGTCGGGCGGGTGGGTGCGCCAGACATTGATCCAGATGCTCGCGTCGATGATGTAGGGCGGCGGCACGCCCTACGCCTCGACGCGCGGTCGATCAACAGCGTCCGCGATGCGTTCAAGGTGCTTCAGTCGGACCCCGAGGTAATCACTGACATCCGCCGCCGTGATCCGCTCCCCCTCAAAGGCATCGAGCACAAGTCGCGTGTACTGCCGCCCATTGTCCCGCACGGCGATCCGGTAGACCGGCGGATGACCTTGCTGTTCACGAGCACGCTCGCGGGCACGAGCTGATACGGCCGCGTACTGCGCCTGATATTCACGGCGTTTCCGCTCGTAGAATGTCTCCGTCGTCCGGCTGAGGATCAGCAGCCGGCGAAGGATAACCTCCCGGCTGACTGCGAACGCCTCAGAGACGGCGCTGATGGCCGTCTCCGGCCATTCACGCCTACCGGGGTTTGAGGCGATGCGCGGATCGACGAGCAAGGCGTCCCTTGGGACGAGGAGCGCGCCCGCAACGTGGTTGCAGAACACCTCCACACGTTCGTCCGACGTGCGCGCGAGGCGCGCCACCCGTTCAGGGTCGCAGACTCCACCCGTGTCGAGCATAACGTGAGCGAACTCGTGCATCAGCGTGAAGACCCGCGCGTGCGGGTAGTCCTTGGCGTTGAGGGCGATCACAGGGAGCCGGCGTTCACTGAGTGAAAAGCCACGCATCTCATCCAATTCAATGTCGGTCGTCTGGAACACGAGGAAACCCTGTGACTCGAACGCAGTGATCCACCCGTTCAGAGCGTCGTAGGTGCCGATCCACCTAGCCTGTTGCGCCGGAGTAACCCCGAGCCACTCCCGGCCGCGTGCGCCAACCAGTTCGGGATCGTCATTGGGCGCTGCCCGCAGCGGCAGGGCCCTCACCGTGCGCTCCAAGTCGCCGAAGAGTTCGAGCGCAATGGTCCGCCGCCGCCGCGCCCGGCGCATTTCGAGGAGCAGGTCGGACGACAGGTGCGCGGGATCCTGGCCCGGCAGACGCCGGAAGTCGTGCGGAGGCTCGGGCGTGGCGGGGGGCTGCGGCAAGAAGAAAACAGCGAGTGGCCGCTTATACACGTTCGCGGCCTTTCTCAACTGCGTCACCGTGGGCTGGAGCCGCCTCTCCTCCCACTCCATAAGGCGCTCTCGCTTAACGCCGAGCTTCTTGGCCGCCGCCTCAATGGACAGGCCGGCCGTAGTCCTGGCCCACTCGAGAAGCGCAGGGTTGATGATGGCTCGGACTGAGCGTGGAGTAGCGGACTCGTGATCCGGCATCAGCCGCAGTCTACCAGAGGACTTTGGTGTCTTCACTGGTCTGTGATGAGCATCGGACGTTCCATAGTGACGTGGCGCCAGGAAGCCGGCCCAAGAAGGCTGAGCCCCGGGCGCCATTCGCCTGCTACCCAGCCACGGCACCCTTGTTCTGCTCGCGGCCGCTCGAAACTGACCCACTACCCGGCTGCCGGTCCGGCTGGCGTCGAGGCTGCGGATGCCGTATGATCCTCGCGCCGTGAACTTCGACTTCTCGCCGGATCAGAGATCGCTGCGGGAGCAAGCTCGGAAGTTCCTTGCCGAGCACGCCTCGTCGGCCCGCGTCCGGCGCATCCTCGAGGGCGCGGCGCCGTATGACGCCGAGCTGTGGCGGGGGATGGCCGAGATGGGCTGGATGGGCACCGCCATCCCGGAGACCCACGGCGGCGCGGGCTTCGGTTACCTCGAGCTGTGCGTCCTCGCCGAGGAGCTGGGCCGGAGCCTCGCGCCGACACCCTTCTCGTCCACGATTTACCTCGCCGCCGAGGCCCTGCTGCTCGCGGGCAGCCCGGCCCAGAAGAAACGCTGGCTGCCGCGCATTGCCCAGGGAGAAGCGATCGGTTGTTTCGCGTTGGCCGAAGGGCCGCAGGTGGCGACGCCGGGCAATATCACGACGCGCGCCAACGGCGGGCGCGTGAGCGGCACGAAGATCCCCGTCATGGACGGCGACGTGGCGGACTTCGCTGTCGTCGTGGCCGGCGAGGGGAACCGCGCGCGGGCCGGCCTCTTTCTCGTGAACCTGACGGACCCGGGCGTCACGCGAACTTCGGTCACCACCGTGGACCCCACGCGCTCCCACGCCCGGCTCGTCTTCGACGGCGCCGCGGCCGAGCCGCTCGGCGCTCCCGGCGCTGGCTGGCCCCTCGTGGAGCGTCTGCTCGACCGCGCGGCCGTCCTCGTGGCCTTCGAACAGCTCGGCGGCGCCCAGGCGGCGCTCGACATGGCACGGCAATACGCGCTCGGCCGCTTCGCCTTCGGCCGGCAGATCGCCTCCTTCCAGGCCATCAAGCACAAGCTGGCCGACATGTACGTGGCCGTCGAGCTGGCGCGGTCGAACGCCTATTACGGCGCCTGGGCGCTCTCGAAGGACGCTGCCGAGCTTCCAGTCGCGGCGGCGACCGCCCGCGTCGCGGCCTCCGAGGCCTACTACCACAGCGCCAAGGAGAACATCCAGGTGCACGGCGGCATGGGCTTCACCTGGGAGTTCGACTGCCACCTGCACTACCGGCGCGCCAAGCTCACGGCCCTCATGCTGGGCAGCGCCCGCCGCTGGAAGGATTTGCTGGTGACGCGGCTTCAATCCGGCGCCGCCTAGGAGACCATCGTGGATTTCGACGACACGCGAGAAGAAGCCGCCTTCCGCGCCGAGGCCCGCCGGTGGCTCGGGGCGCACGCAGAAACCAAGAGCGGCGCCTTCGAGACCTGGCAGAGCCGCTACCCGGACCGCGATGGCTATGACGGCTTCGAGCGCGCCAAGGCGTTCCAGCACAAGAAAGCCGATGCCGGCTTCGCCGCGCTCCACTGGCCGGCCGAGTCGGGCGGGCGCGCCCTGCCCCCGATCTACCAGGTGATCTACGCCCAGGAAGAGTCGAAGTACCTCGTGCCGCGCGGCTACTTCGAGATCGGGCTCGGCATGTGCATTCCCACGCTGTTTACCTACGGCACCGACGCGCAGAAGCGGCGCTACGCGCCGGCCGCCCTGTGCGGCGACGAGGTGTGGTGCCAGCTCTTCTCCGAGCCGGGCGCCGGCTCCGACCTGGCGGGACTTCGCACGCGCGCCCAGCGCGAGGGCGACGAGTGGGTCATCAACGGGCAGAAGATCTGGACGTCCGGCGCGCACTGGGCGGACTGGGCCATCCTGGTGGCGCGCAGCGATCCCAAGACGGCCAAGCACAAGGGCCTTACCTTCTTCTTCCTGTCCATGAAGTCGCCGGGGATCGAGACCCGGCGCATCAAGCAGATCTCGGGCGCGTCCCACTTCAACGAGGTCTACTTCACCGACGTGCGCATCCCGGACGGCCAGCGGCTCGGGGCCGTGGGCGCCGGCTGGGGCGTGGCCATCACCACGCTCATGAACGAGCGCCTCGCCTCCGGCGAGCTCCGCGGTCCCGACTTCGAGGAGATCTTCGGCCTGGCCTGCTCGGTCTCGCTCGAAGACGGCCCCGCCATCGCCAATGCCGCCGTCCGCGAGCGGCTGGCCGATCTCTACGTGAAGACCCAGGGCGTCCGCCTCACGCGCTTCCGCACCATGACCGCGCTCTCGCGCGGCGAGACGCCGGGGCCGGAGAACTCCATCGGCAAGCTCGTCAACGCGCCCAAGGCGCAGGAGATCGCCTCCTTCGCCATGGATCTCCTCGACATGGGCGGCGTGATCATGGACAAGGACACGGCGCCGCTGCGCGCCGCCTTCCAGGAGTCGCTCCTCACCTCGCCGGGCGGGCGCATCGCCGCCGGCACCGACGAGATCCTGCGCAACATCATCGCCGAGCGCGTGCTCGGTCTGCCGCAGGATATGCGCGTGGACCGCGACCTGCCGTTCGACCAGCTCCCGACCGGCGCGCGCTAAGCGCCGGCGGTGCGTGGGGGATCGCGCGCTCAGCCGCCGTAGAAGATGTTGGCGCCGAGGTCCTTCAGCCAGAGCGTGGCATCGTCGGCCCGGCCCTCCGGCGTCTTCGCCAGCCCAGCCTCGACGACCTCGCCGACGAAGATCGAGTGGTCGCCCCGCTCGACGCTCTCCACCAGCCGGCATTCGACGAATGCGGGTGCTCGCTCGAGGATCGGCGCGCCCGTCGTGCCCGAGCGGAAGGGCTCGCCCGACACGGTCCGGCCTTCCCGTACGGCGGGCTTGAAGAACGTGAACGCCGTCGCGCCCTGGTCCTTGCCCAGCACGTTGAGCGCGAAGGCCTTCGACTCCTTGATGACGGCATGGACCTGCGAGTCCGCCTTGACGCCCACGACCAGGAGCGGCGGCGCGAACGACGCCTGGGTGACCCAGTTCACCGTCGCCGCCGCCACGGTGTCGTCCTTTCCCTTTGCGGTCAGCACATAGAGCCCGTACGGGATCATCCGCAGCACCGTCTTCTTCACATTGGCGTCCACGTGTCGTCCCCTTTCATCGCCTTCTGAGTTAGCGAGCGCGCTCGGCGGCGAGCTCGTCGCGTAGGGCTTGAGCTAGACGCGAATACTGCTCGGGGCTGTTGTAGAGCTGAGCGGAGATTCTGAGCAGGCGCTTCGGGGCGGCGGGCCAGCGCATGAGGGGTACCTCGATTCCCCAGCCGTCGAAGAGGCGGCCCTGCAGCGGATCGCGGACGCGCCATCCAGTCTCCATGGTCTGGCTATCGGGCAGGATCACACCGGCCAGGGAGCCGATCATCGAATCGGGACAAGGCGGCGGGCTGCCGGCGGCCACGCACAGGAGTTCGCGCGCCGCGAGGGCGAGCGCGCGGTTGCGCGCCATCAGGGCCGGCCAGCCGCCAGTCACCAGCCCGCCCATGAAGTCGATCGCCGTCGGCACCGTGAGCCACGCCGTCGGATCCTGCGTCCCGGTCCAGTCGAACTCGAGCCGGAAGCGCGAGCGGCCCGGCCGCACGGCCGTCGCGCCATGGCTGATCGTCAGCGGACGGATGCCGGCCTGGCGGTCACGACGCACCCAGAGAAATGCCGAGCCCTTCGGCGCGCAGAGCCACTTGTGACAGTTGGCGCTGTAGTACGTTGCCCCCAGCGCGCGGAGATCGAGCGGCACCATGCCGGGCGCATGCGCGCCGTCGACCAGCGTCTCGACGCCGCGGCGCGCGAGCTCAGCGACGAGCCGCTCGACCGGCAGGATGAGCCCGGTGGGGCTCGTGATGTGATCGAGGAGCGCCAGGCGTGTGCGCGGCGTCAACGTCGCGAGGACGGCGTCCACGACCGCATCAGGAGATGCGACAGGGAACGGGATGGCGGCTACGTTGACCCGCGCGCCGCAGCGGCCGGCAACGTAGTCCAGCGTGTTCCGGCAGGCGGCGTACGCGTGGTCGGTCGTGAGCAGCTCGTCGCCGGGCGAGAGCGTGAGCGACCGGAGGACAGCGTTGACTCCAGACGTGGCATTGGCCATGAAGGCGACATCGTCGGGCTCGGCGCCCACGAAGGCGGCGAGCGCCTCGCGCGCGGCGTCGAGGCGGCCGTCCAGCTCGCGTCCCAGGAAGCGCACCGGCGCGGCTTCCATCTCCGCGCGGAGCGCCGCCTGGTGGCGGAGGACCTCGGTCGGGCACGCGCCGAACGAGCCGTGATTCAGGAACGCGACGTCGCGATCGAGCGACCAGAGCGCCGCCAACCCCCCGGGGTTCGTCACGCCGCTTGGGCCGTGAACTTCGGCATCACGTCCTTGCCGAGCCGGGCGAGCTGTTCCACCATCGCGTCCTTGGGCGTGCCCATGCTGTTGCTCAGGTGCACATACTCGAGGCCGGGGAACTTTTCCTCGAGCGATCGGAGGTAGGCGATCAGCTCCTCGGGCGGCCCGGCGAACCAGGCGCCCACCTTCATATAGTCCTCGACCGTCGGGACACCGGCGGCGCCCCAGCCGCCGCGCCGTGTCGAGGCCTCGAGCTGCGCCGGCGCGATGCCCGGCACGAAGCCCAGCGGGCCGAACATCTTGACGTGCTCCTCGGACCACGGCGTGATCTCGCGGACGGCCCGCTCGCGCGAGTCGGCCAGGTGATAGAAGATGCCGAGGCTCAGACCCTCGCCAAGGGCGTAGTTGAGACCGGCGCGCTCCGAGGCCTCCTGAAACGCGTAGATCGACTTCTCCGCCATGGTGGCCGCGCCGCCGCCGATGAGCCCCTTGATTCGGTGCTTCATCATGAAGTCGAGGCCGCGGGCGCCGGCGCTCACGACCGGCTGCCAGCATTCGACCGGCCGCCGGAGCGGCCGGGGCACCAGGGTGAGCTCCTTGAGGTCGTAGCCCCGATACGGCACGGCGGGCGGCAGCGTGTAGTGCTTGCCCTCGTGCGAGAAGGACTCCGAGTTGAAGGCCTTCATCACGATGTCCACCTGCTCTTCGAAGAGATCGCGATTGGCGTCGGCGTTCAGCATGGGTGAGCCGAAGGTCTCCACCTCGCGGGTATGGTAGCCGCGACCCACGCCGAAGACGACGCGCCCCTTCGTGAGGA
>JACORX010000461.1 GCA_016179165.1 Candidatus Rokuibacteriota bacterium
CCCACCCGCCCGAGCTCGTACGGCCCCGGTGTCGCCGACACGTAGAGCGTCTGCGGCACCATGGCCGTGAACTCGTCGAAATTGAGCGGCCGGTTGTCGAAAGCCGACGGCAGCCGGAAGCCGTACTCGACGAGGGCCTCCTTGCGCGAGCGGTCCCCCGGGTACATGCCGCGTATCTGCGGCACCGTCACGTGGGATTCGTCGATGATGACGAGGGCGTCCTTGGGAAGGTAGTCCATCAGGGTCGGCGGGTTCTGCCCCGGCTTGCGCCCGGAGAGGTGCCGCGAGTAGTTTTCGATGCCGTGGCAGTAGCCGATCTCCCGCAGCATCTCCATGTCGAAGAGCGTCCGCTGCTCGAGCCGCTGGGCCTCCAGCAGCCGGTTGCGCCCCCTGAGGAACCGCAGCCGCTCGCCGAGCTCCTCCATGATGCCCGCGACCGCGCGATCGAGCTGGTCGGCCGGCGTAACGTAGTGGCTCGCCGGGTAAATCCTTGCGGTCGTCGCAGAACCTGTCGTCACCCCCCGCAGCGGATCGAGGGTCGACAGCTTTTCGACCGTGTCTCCCCACAGCTCGACGCGGAGGGCCTCCGACTCCGCGGCCGCCGGGAAGATCTCCACGGTGTCGCCACGGACCCGGAACGTCCCCCTGCGGAAGTCGATGTCGTTGCGCTCGTACTGGATGGCGACCAGGCCCCGGATGAGCGCGTCGCGCTCGATCACCTGCTCGACCTCCAGTCCAACATTCATGCCCTGGTAGGTCTCCGGGGCGCCGATGCCGTAGATGCACGAGACCGAGGCGACCACCACCACGTCGCGCCGCTCGAAGAGCGACGTCGTCGCCGAGTGGCGCATGCGGTCGATGTCGTCGTTCACCAGCGCGTCCTTCTCGATGTATGTGTCCGACTGCGGAATGTAGGCCTCCGGCTGGTAGTAGTCGTAGTAGGAGACGAAGTACTCGACAGCGCCGCCGGGGAAGAATGACTTGAACTCGCCGTAGAGCTGCGCCGCCAGCGTCTTGTTCGGAGAGATGACCAGCGCCGGCCGACCCAGCCCCGCGATGACGTTGGCGAGGGTGAAGGTCTTGCCGCTGCCCGTGATGCCGAGGAGGACGCTGTGCGGGCGTCCCTCGGCGAGGAGCTCGCTCAGGCGCTCGATCGCGCGCGGCTGGTCCCCCGCGGGCGCGAACTCCGAGGACAGCCTGAACAACGCGCTCAGGGGGACGACGGAACCGCGACGAGGTACTTCCGCCACGAGTCGAGGAAGCTCGTGGCGTGGGGGTGCCGCATGAGGTGCACCGAGAACAGGAACTGCGGGTGCACCGGCTCGCGGATGAGCCGCAGGCGGGCCTCCTCCACCGTCCGGTTTCCCTTGAAGAGATTGCACCGAAGGCAGGCCGCGACGACGTTGGTCCACGTGGTCTGGCCGCCCCGCGAGCGCGGCATGACGTGGTCAACGGTCAGCTTCTCACCGCGCCGGCTGCAGTACTGGCAGGTGTAGCCGTCGCGGCGGAGGATGTTCTTCTTGTTGAACGCGACCCGCTCGAGGAAGGGCTTGCGGATGTAGGCAGCCAGCCGGATGACGGCGGGCAGCGGGAAGACGCGCGAGGGCGAGCGAATCACGCGCGGCGACGACTCCACACTTTCGGCCTTTCCGGCGAGCAGAAGCGTGACCGCACGTCTGGCGTTGGTGAAATGCAGCGGCTCGTACGTATAGTTGAGCACCAAGACCGCTATTTCATCCATGTCGGTTGGTCAAGAATAGTCAGCGGGCCGCGGCCTGTCAACTCCCGGCGCTCAGACGAGCGCCCGCCAGAACGTCGGCGCGAAGCCCGTCACCAGCAGAAATGCGGATACGAACCAGCGCCAGTCCCACAGGAGGAGCGCCAGAAGGACGCAGAGCGTGACGAAGCAGAGCCCGTAGAAACGGATCTCGCGGCGGTCGATCCAGCCGCCCCTGCCCACCAGCATGGGCGCCTTACCGGCCAGGTAGATAGGCGAGTAGAGAAGGAAGAAGGCCACGAGCAGACCGGAGAAGACCATCACCCCGCTCACCGCGCCCAAGACCGCCCAGGCAACCCACGCCAGCGGCGATGTCACGCTCTCGACGAAGACGCGCGGCAGGTACTGGGGCATGTGAAAGACCACGAGCAGCGCCGCGGCGAAGAACGGCAGGACCAGCTCGAGCCAGGCCCACCTGACGGACCGCGCACCCCAGTTCGTCGACACCTTCGTCGGATCGGTGATCCTCCACTGCCTCGATCGCTTCGCCATGTCCCCTCTCAGCGCGACGCCAGTATCTCACACAGGATGCCCTCGGCTGCCTGTCCCTCCACGAGGCGCCTCACGCGCTGCTCCTCGTGGCGCCCCCGCCACTCACCCCGGGAGGCCTCCACAACGAGCAGGCGGACGGTGTTGGCGCCGAGGTCGATGGCAGCCGGCCGCCTTACTCCGGGGCGCGCTATACGATTGGTCGCAGGCGCAGGGCGTCGCCGAGCACAGACAGGACGCGCTCGAGGCGGAACGGCTTGACCAGCATGAGGTCCACGCCGCTGTCGCGCAGGTGCTCGGGGTCGAGGAGATGTCCCCACCCGGTGATGAGCACCACCGGCGTCTCCGGACTCATGCGCTTGACCGAGCGCGCCACATCCAGCCCCGAGCACTCGGGCAGCGAGAGATCGGTCAGGACCACGTCGAAGACCCCACCCTGGAAGCGCGCCAGGCCCGTAAGCCCGTCGGTCGCCGATTCGACCCTGTGGCCGGCGCCGGTCAGAGCCTCCACAAGCATGGTGCGGATAGGCTCTTCGTCTTCGAGCACGAGGATGGAGGCGGTTGCTGCGGCGCGAATCTCCTTCTCGCGCGGGTCATCCATCACGGGCATCTCGGGCATGCGCGACTCCTCGGCGTGGCCGGGGGCCGCCGGAAACCAGAGCGTCACCCTCGTGCCCCCTCCGTGCCCGCTCCTCACCCGGACGCTGCCGCGGTGCCGGTTGACGACCCCGTGCACGACGGACAATCCGAGCCCGGTTCGGTGCGGGGCGCGCGTGGTGAAGAAGGGATCGAAGATGCGGCGACGGACGTCGTCGGCCATTCCCTCGCCTCCATCCGACACGCGGAGCTCCGCGCCGGCGTCGACCCGCCGAAGAGTCAGGCCCAGGCGCCCGCCGCGCGGCATGGCGTCCACGGCGTTTTGAATCAGGTGCATCACCGCCTCGCGCAGGGCGACCGCCTGGCCCTCAACGGGCGGGACCCGGTCGAGGTCGGTCACCAGCTCGATCGGTGCCCCGCGGGCCTCGGCCTCGTCCTTCCAGAGCGCGCGCGTCAGCGTGACGGCGTCCTGCACCACCGCGGCCAAGTCCACCGGAGCCGTGCCGTCGTCCATGCTCGTCGCCGCGAAGCCCTGGATCCGTCGCACGATGTCCGCCGCCCGCCACGCCGCTTCCTCGACCGCGGCGAGCCCCTCGCGCAAGGGACCCTCGGGGGCGCGCGTCAGCATGAGCTGCGTTTTCCCCAGCACGATGGCGAGGAGGTCGTTGAACTCGTTGGCGATGCCGCCCGCCATGGCGCCGACGGCGCGGGCTTTCTCCGTCTGGACGAGCTGGTCCTGGGCCGACACCATCCCCTCGAAGGCGGTCCTGACCTCGCCGTAGAGCCGGTCGTTCTCCATCCCCAGCGCGAGGAGCGAGGCCAGCACCCGGACGGTGGCCACCTCTTCCTGCGTGAACTCGCGCGCCTCCGGATCCGCGAGGTAGAGCGCGCCCACGGTCTGGTGCCGCAGTCGAACGGGAACCACGAGACAGGCTCGCAGGCCCGCCTCGCGGAGCACATCGTCCTCGCACCCCTCGCGGCTCTGGATATCGCGGCACACCACGGGGAGGTGTGTGGCGAACACTTCCCCGGTCAGCCCGTACCGGGTGTCGGCGCGCCAAGAGCTGACAGCCCCGGCCGGCAGTCCCGAGGTCGCGACAAGCGACAGGCCCGCCGACCCGGCCGGTACGCCCAACGCGGCGACGCGCACGCCCGCCAGGCGGCACGCCACCTCACAAGCCCGCGAGAACATTTCCTCTATCTCCTGGCCCACGAGCACGTGGCCAAAGAAGACCTCGAGCTCGCGGAGCCGGCTGATGTGGCCCCCCGCGGTCTCGACGAGCTGTCGGTGGGCCAGGGCCGTGCCGACGCGGTCGGCGATCACGACCAGCAGCACCACCTCCTGCTCGGAGAAGGTCGGGCGCGGCGCGCGCCGGCCGGCGTAGAGGACCCCAGCCGCGTGCCCGGCGGCGCGGATCGGCACGGCCACGGCGTCGCACACGGGGAAGAGCGCAAGGAACGGGTCCGCGGCGACGCCCCCGGCGCCGATCGAGGATCGCAGAATCCGCCCGTCCTGGAAGGCCCGGCCGACGAGTCCGTCTCCCGCTTTGATGGAGATGGCCGCGAGATCGTCGCCCCGAAACCCCCGCGCGGCCCGGGCCAGGAGGCGAGAGCCCTCGGGTTCCCAGACGAAGAGCATGGCCCGGTCGGCGGACAGCACCCGCGCAACCCGGTCCATGGCGAGCAAGAAAACCTGGGCGGGCTCGAGCCCCGCCGACGGGATGGCGAGGATCTCCAGGCCGACCGAGAGCGCGTCGCGGTCATTGGGAGTATCGGCGGGCGGGCTCTCGGCGGGCGTGATGCGCAGCGCGGACGGTGAACCGCCGGGCACCGCCTCCAGTCGCTGGAGGCGATCGGCGAGCCAGTCGAGGCTCTGGCGGATCTCGCCCAACGAGTCCCGCAGGACCTCCGCGCCCGAATCCGGAGACGGCCGCTCGTCGCTCATGGGCAACCCGGCCAGATATTACTGCTACGCGACGTGCGCGGGGCGCACAAACTTCTGAAGCGCCGGGCCCAACCAGGAGCGCTACTTGCCCGCGAGCGAGCGGATGTAGTTAACCAGGGCCCAGCGGTCGTTCTCCGGCAGGAACTTCCAGGGAGGCATGGCGCCTCGACCGTTGCTGAGCTTCCAGAAGATCTCCCCGTCCGACTCGGCCTGGACCTTCTTCGACGTCCAGTCTGCGGGCTTGGGATTGATCGCCGCCGCCGCCGCCCCATCGCCCTTGCCCTTGGCGCCGTGGCAGGACACGCAGTTGACATCGGCCACCTTCTTGCCCTGCGCGACGCTCGCCGCGTTTGCAGGAAGCGGGTTCTTCTTCGCCTTCTCCGCCGCCGGTGCCTCCCACGCCCCCTGCGCCCGCACAGGAGCCGAGGGGCCGAGAGCCACGACCACGCCTGTCGCGAACGCCGCTACCGCTGCCGTCTGTTTCAACGCCTTGCGCATTGCCTGTCCTCCAGGGCCTTCGATTGTTGGTAAGACCTTCGGTTGTTGGCAAGACTTCCGGTGGTGAGCAAGCCCTCGGTGGCCCGCCGCCCCGTCCGAGCATTAGTGAGAAGATTCACAAATCCCCTTCTCGAATATCATCACGGCCCTATGACGGTCAAGACAAATGACTCATTCACTGCGAATCGGGCTTTGTGCTATCTTCCGGCACCATGGTGGACGAGCCCGGACACGTGGTCGCTGTCGTGGGCGCCGGCCCCGCGGGGCTCTTCGCGACTCGGGCGCTGGCCGCCGCGGGCTGCCGCGTCCTCCTACTGAATCGCGACATCAAGCCCGGCGGGCTCGCCGAGTACGGCATCTTCCTCGACAAGTACAAGATGAAGGGCGGGCTCAGGCGCCAGTTTCAGAAGTTCTTGTCCGACCCGCGGGTCACGTACCTGGGCCATGTCCCCGTCGGACCCGACGGGCCGCTCACCGTCACGCAGCTGCAAACCTTCGGCTTCGACGCGCTGGTCTTCGCCATCGGCGCCCAGGGCACCAAGTACCTCGGCGTCGAGGGCGAGCGGCTGCCGGGCGTCTATCACGCCAAGGATCTCGTCTACCACTACAATTGACTCCCGCCCTTCGCCGAACGGGAGTTCCCCATGGGACGCAGGGTTGCGATCGTCGGCGTGGGCAACGTGATGGTCGACGTCGCCAACTACTGCGCCCACTACTGCGACTGTGACGAGATCGTGGCGATCGCGCGGCGGGGGCCCTTCGAGAAGGCGTACGAGGACAAGGAGTTCGAAGATATCGAAGACGCCTTCGACCTCCCACTCTACCGGCGGGAGATCGAGCGCATCCGCCCGCGCCTCGAAGCCGCAGGCCAGAACCCTGACGACCTCCTGAAGGCCCTTGCCGGCAAGCCCGAGCCCGCCGAACCAACGAGGGCGCGGCTGCGGTTTCGCTTTCTTGCCTCGCCGAAACGCGTCGTCGCGGACGGCGGGGCCGAGGGTGGTCGCGTCGTCGCTCTCGAGGTCGAGGAAACGCGGCTCGAGCGCAAGGGCGAGCGCATCAACGCCGTCGGCACCGGCGAAGTCTCGCGCATCACCTGCGACACGGTGGTCTTCGCCGTTGGCGACCGAGTGGACGAGCGGTTCGGGCTGCCCTACAAGAACGGCCACTACGTCACCGCCCCCGGTGTCGAAAAGGATCCCTCGGCGGCATACCAGGTCTGGGATCCCGAGCAAGGGCAGCCGCTCGCGGGGATCTTCGTCGTCGGATGGGCCCGGCGGGCCAGCGACGGCGTCGTCGGCCGAGCCAAGCTCGACGCGGAGACGGGCATCAAGCACGCCCTCTCCTGGCTCCAGGCCCGGCCCAAGCGGCCCGCTGCCGAAGCCCTGCGCGTGCTGGACGCGGTCAGCGCCGCGCTGCAGAAGGCCGGCGCTTCGCCCGTGACCTACGCGGACGTCTTGCTGATTGAAGCCGAAGAGCGCGCCCGCGCCGTCGAAGCCCGCGTCGAAGAGCTCAAGTTCAAGAGCGACGGCGAGATGCTCGCCCTGCTCCGCCGCTCCTAGCGTCCCGAGCGCGTCCGGCTCTGCGCGTGGGCCAGCGCCAGCAGGAGCCCCGCGCCGACGCCGTAAGCCGCTGCCAGCGCCAGCGCCCCGTTGCCTCCCGCCGACCACGGCCAGAACAGCGCGCCGCTTGGCAGTGGCGAGTGTATGAGCCCGAGGAGCGTAGCGGCGGCACAGGCGGCGAACACGGCTGCCGCGCGCCCGAGCCGGCCGTCGATGATGGACGCCAGCGCCCACCCCCACAAGAGCGCCGTCACGATGAAGCCGTTGCCGAGGACGAGGAGGTGCTGGAAGGCCGCCTTGCCCTCGCCTGCCAGGTCGCCAGGGCTCCGGCCCACCGACGCCAGGAAGCTCGTGACCTCGATCAGCACGAGGGCCGCGACGGCGGGGATGAAGGACACTGCGACGGCGGCGGCATGCCGAGCGGGTGAGGCGACGAAGGCCTGCGCCGTGATCTCGAGACCGATGAAGATCAGGATGGGCGCGACGGCCGCCTCCGGCAGCACGCTCACGAGGACCGAGACCGCGCCCACCGCCCCACCCACGCCGATTACGAGCGCGGTTGCCAGCGTGTAGCCCGCGCGCGCGCCCATCGCTTTGTACGCCGGATGCCCGATGTAGGGCGTGTTCTGGATCACGCCGCCGCAGAACCCCGCCACGGCCGTCGCCACCGCCTCCGTCAGGAGGATGTCCCGCGTCCTGTACTCATCACCCGCTGCAATAGCGGACTCGGTGTTGTCGATGCCGCCGATCACGGTAGCGATCGCGAAGGGCGCGGCGAGCGGCAGGTACGGCAGCACGGCGCCGAAGGCGGGCACCCACGACAGCGTGGGCCACGGGATCGCCAGCGTGAGCGTCGCGGGGGGCGCCGTGAGCGAGGCGGGCCCGGCGCCCAGGGCTGCGCGCAGCCAGAAGACGGCGGCTCCGGCCGCGACAGCCGCGAAGGCCCCGGGAACGCCGCCCGGCAGCCTCACGCGTCCCACCAACGCGACAAAGACGACGGTCAGCGAGGTCACCCCGACGAGCGGATCGGCGAAGACCTTGAGCGCGGGCAGGAAGGCGACGAGCAGGATCGCGACGCCGGCGATCGATCCCAGGAGGGCCGCGCGCGGCACGAGCCTGCGCACCCGGTCGCCCGCGAAGGCGAGGACGAACTTGAGGCCGCCCATCGCCACGGTCACGCCCATGCCGACCTTCCAGGCGAGTACCGGGTCGCCGGTCAGCAACATCACGGGGCCCAGCACGCCGAAGACGATGCCGAAGAGCGAGGGCGTGTCGATCCCGAATGGCATCGCCGTGACGTCGTCGCGTCCGGTGCGCCGCATGAGGCGGATGGCGAGCGCGGTGTAGACCAGGTCGCCGACCAGCACACCCGCGGCCGTGCCGGGAACCATGCGCCCAAGGACGAGGTCGGCAGGGAACTTGAACACCCCGATGAGCAGGCTCGACAGGATGACGAGCTGGGTCGTGTTATCCAGCGCCAGCCCGAAGAACGCATTCCAGTCCCCGGCGGCGAGCCAGCGCGGTGAGCGGCGCCCGGACGGCACCGCTAAGCGGGTCTCAGCGAACTATCACGTGTAGCTTCGCTGACGAGGCCGCGCACTCGGTCGGCCAGAGACCGGCACCAAGCCATGCTGCCGCGCCCGACCGCCACGTCGTCGAACACGAGCGCGACCTCGGAGGAGAAGCGATCGCCGACCCTCACGCGCAGGCCGTAACTCGTGCCTTCGTGTGGGCCTCCGGTCGCCAGGGCGCACTCCGCGCGGAGATCCTCCCGCTTGGCGTGGGACGTGGCGAAGTTCTCGAGCCACCTCGCGACCTCGTGGTAGTCACCGCCGCTGAACATCGGCGCCCTCAAACACCCGTATCTAACACTCGTTGAATCCACAAGATAAGCACTTCTTGCAGCCTTCTTCGTACACCAAGGTCGCCTGCCCGCACTCCTTGCAGAGGTCCCCCACCCGGCGCCGTCCCGCCGCCGCCGCACCCACTTCCGGCTCCTGGCGGCGCCCGAGCCCGATGTGCTCGCCCAACGTCCGCGCGAGGGCATCCGGCAGCGACAGGATCTTGGCGGCGCCGAACCCCGTGGGCTGGCCGCCGCCGATCCGCGACAGCTGACTGATGACCTCCTCGAGGCGTCCTTGCGCCGAGAGCGGCGACGGCAGCCGGAGCACCAGCGAGATCAGCCGCCCGAGCGCCTCGGCCACGGCCATGGTGTCCGAGCCGGCCTTGCCGACCTGGACGAACACCTCGAAGGGATCGCCGCCAGGCGTCTCGTTCACCGTGATGAACGCCGTGCCGATCGGAGTCTCCATTCGGTGCGTGGCGCCCGACAGGCTGTGAGGCCTCGGCTTGACCATTCGGTCGCCCAGCGCGCCGCCGGCACCCTGAAGCGCCGCATCCTCACTGACGACCCCCACGTTGAGCACTTGTCCGCTCCCCTTACACCCGTCGCGGAAAACCGTGATACCCAGACAACCTTCCCGCCAGGCGAGGAGGTACGCCTCCGCGACGTCGGAGTTGGGCGCCTCGGCAGGCAGGTTGATGGTCTTCGACACGCCGTTGTCGGTGTGCTTCTGGAAGGCCGCCTGGTGGCGCACGTGCCAGCTCCAATGGATCTCGTGCGCCGTTTTGAACACCGCGCGCGCTTCCTCGGGCACGCCCGGGATGCCGTGGAGTGAGCCGCGGCGGGCGACCTCGCTCATGAGAGCGTCCGAGTGGAAGCCGCGCTCCCGCCCCAGCCGCTCGAAGCTTTGGCTCACGAACGGCAGCACCCGCTCGCCGTCAACGCCCTTGACCCGGTGCTCGAAGGCCAGCGCGAAGACCGGCTCGATACCGGACGAGCAACCGGCGATCATGGAGATCGTGCCGGTCGGCGCGATCGTCGTCACCGTCGAGTTCCGGAGGGGCCGGCTATCGCGGTAGATGGACCGGGAGCAGTTCGGGAACGGCCCCCGCTCATCGGCAAGCCGCGCCGACTGGTCGTGCCCCTTTTCCTCGACGAAGGCCATGAGCCGCCCCGCCAGGTCGACGGCCTCCTGGCTGTCGTAGGGAATTTCCAGCGCGAAGAGGAGATCGGCCCATCCCATGATGCCGAGGCCGATGCGCCGGTTGGCCTTGACCGTGGCGTCGATCTCCGGCAGCGGATAGGGGTTGACCTCGATGACGTCGTCGAGGAAGCGCACCGCAAGCCGCACGACCCGCTCCATCTCTTCCCAATCGACTGCCCAGCGCCCGTCCCGCTGGCGCGCGAACCGGGCGACATTGAGCGAGCCCAGGTTGCACGCCTCGTTCGGCAGAAGCGGCTGCTCGCCGCATTGGTGGAGCACGACGCCGTTGGCGATGAAGGAATGGCTCTGGGGCTCCGTGAGATCGTAGACCGGTCTGACCCCGGCGGACTCGATCGCGACGACTGGGTCGGAGAACCGTTGCCTGTAGAAACCGCGGTAGCGGATCGTGCCCAGGCGCTCCTGCTTGGGTCCAAGGAAACCGACACTCTGGCGAAAGGCCTCCCGGGACTTCCCGAAGATGCCGAGCTCGTACAGCACGCCGTCCGAGCCATACGAACGCACGTTCCCGCCAGGTAGCGTGTAGGAGAACAGTCCCTCACGGGGCGGACGCGACCGATCGAAGATGCGGCTCTTGATGCCGAGGTTCAGGAGGAGGATCTGGACGCCACGGAGCAGCTCACGGCTCTTCGACGTTAGGGCGATCCACGAACTGTTGGGCTTCGGGTTGTCACGGACAGTCCCGTCCGCCGTGAAGAGCCCCTGGAGAAATCCAATGACGGCCTCGCGCGGCGCCCCGAGCAGCGAGGCGGGCACGGCTTTGTCCGCCGCGCGGACAGGCAGGACCCCCAAGCCGCGGAAGAAATCGACGAAGAACTTGCCGTGGTAGGAGACGTGCCACACGCCCCGCGCGCGCTCGACAGCGCGTGTCGGGCGAGCGTACCAGCCGTCCACAATCTCCTGGATTCGGTCTCGCATCTCCACGTCACCGGCGCCGAAGCTCCAGCCCACGCGGCAGTTGCGATCCCCTGCCCTGAGCCAGCCGTCGCCGACCAGCCAACCGAGCACGAGGCCGAGGTCGCGACTCCACGCGGTCGGCAGGTTGTGGCGGTACACGCGGCCGTTCCGGCCCTTGAATTCGCGGGGGGGATCGTGCGGGAACCGGTTGTCGGACGCAAAGACCCCTGGATCACTCTGAATCCAGACCCGGTCCTCACCGATCTCCAGCAAGCCCGCCTCCACCCAGCCTCGGTCCGTCATGAGCCGATGGTCCGGCGTGCAGACAAGCTCAAAGCCCGAATCCGTACGGATCCGCACCGTCGCCCGCTCCCCGGAGGGGAACGCCCGGCTGATTGGGAGGCATCCGTCACCGTAGGAGGTCAGGGGCACGTTGTGAGTGCCCTCCCACAGCATGAGCCGCGCCGGGAGAAGCCGGCCATCCACCTTGACCGCCACGCCGCCCTCGCGGTGGCGGGCGACCAGCTCATCCATGCGCATGAGTCCGCGGTCCGTCGCCACGAGCGCATCACCGCTGATGCATGGGTTGGTCGCCTCGATCTGCCCCGCCTCCGGCGTGGGGTTCGCCGGGCTTGCGTTGATACGGTCGATGAAGACGAGCCCCGGGTCACCCGTCCGCCACGCGGCGCGGACGATGCGGTCGAAGACCTCGCGTGCGGAGAGCCTCCCGACGCAGAGCCCGGTGCGCGGGTTGATGAGGGCGTAGTCCCCGCCCGCATCGAGCGCGGCCATGAACTCGTCGGTGACCGCGACCGAGATGTTGAAGTTCGTGATGCCGCCGTCGAACTTGCACTCGATGAACTCGAGAATGTCCGGGTGGTCCACGCGCAGCACGCCCATGTTGGCCCCGCGCCGGGTGCCGCCCTGCTTCACCGCCTCGGTGGCGGCGTTGAAGACCCGCAGGAAGGAGACGGGGCCCGAAGCCCGGCCGCCCGTGGAGCGGACGATGTCGTTCTTGGGCCTGAGGCGCGAGAACGCGAACCCGGTCCCGCCTCCAGACTGATGAATGAGCGCGGCGGCCTTGACCGAATCGAAGATCTCGGGCATGGAGTCGCCGATCGGCAGCACATAGCAGGCAGAGTACTGGAGCTGGTTGCCCCTGCCGGCGTTCATGAGAGTCGGCGAGTTGGGCAGGAACTGCCCCTCGACCATCATGTCGTAGAAGGCGGCGGCGACCTCTCCGACGGCGGCCGCGCTCCGGCCGAATCGCTCCTCCGCCCGCGCGATGGCGGCAGCCACCCGCCAGCACATCTCCTCCGGTGTCTCGGCCACCTGCCCGTCGCGGCGGACGAGATAGCGCTCCCGGAGGACGCGCAGGGCAGGCTCTGACCACCGGCCGGACTTGGAAGGTCTCGCCATAAGCGCCATCATCGCAAGCTTAACACAGGAGAATCACAAGCTTGACTCTTTGCCCGGCATCCATAGAATAGGAGCACCGCGAGAGCCGATGACCCCGCCCCCCCAGTCAGCCGAACCCCAATGTCCCTGCTGAGGCGCTGCAGTGTCGGCGTCGTCTTGTGCCTCCTCCTCGTCGGCGTCGGGGGCGCCGTCTGGTACTGGACCCGGGCTCGGACAGCCGGTGCCGTCACCCGCAACCGGCCGGACCCCGTCGTCGGGGTCGTCTCCCCCCAGCGGCGCGACATCGAGGTCAAGCTCTCCTTCACGGCGGACATCCTGGCGGCGAAGCAGGCGGCGATCTTCTCCAAGGTGTCGGGCTACATCCGGAAGATCTATGTGGAAAGGGGCGACTTCGTCAAGGAGGCCCAGCTCCTGGTCGAGATCGACGACCAAGAGCTCCGGGCCTCGGCCGAGCAGGCCCGGGCGGCGCACCTGTCTTCCCAGGCGGGGCTCGAGGTCGCGCGGTCCACCCTCGAGGGGCAGAAGGCCAATCTCGAGAACCAGCGCGCGATGCTGGCCCGGGCGCGCGCCGTCGCCGCGAACGACGCCCGCCAGGCCGACAGGATGCGGACGCTCTTCGAGAAGGGCATGGTCTCGGCGCTGGACTGGGACAATGCCCGCACCAACGCCGACTCCTCGCGCGCCTCGACGGCCGCCGCGGAGGCGCAGCTGCGCCTCGCGGAGGTGCAGATCATCACCCAGGAGAGCCAGGTCCGTCTGGCGCAGGCGCAGGTCGAGACGTTTCGTGCGGCGCTCTCCCTCGCCCAGGCAAATCTCGGCAACACGCGGCTCACCGCCCCCTTCGCCGGATACATCGCCCAGCGCAACCTCGACCCCGGCGCGGCGGTGAGCGCGCAGTCCTCCGGCACGACAAATACATCGGTCGGCATCCTGCTCATCCAGGACATCTCCAGCGTGAAGGTCCAGATCGAGGTGCCCGAGCGTGACATCGCCCGCGTCAAGGTCGGCGCGGACGTGCGCGTGACGGCCGACCCGTACAAGGGTGAAGTCTTCGCCGGCTCCATCGCGCGCGTCGTCCACAACCTCGACCCTCGGTCGCGTACCATGGGAATCGAGGTGGACATCCCGAATCCGGGGACCAAGCTCAACCCCGGCATGTTCGCGCGCGTCGAGGCCGTGGTCGATACGCGCACGGGCGTGCTGACGGTGCCCATGGAGGCGCTGCGCGTGGGCGACGGCAGGCCGTCGGTGATGGTTGTCCGGAACAACGTCGTGGAGCCCGTGGGGGTCGAGCTCGGCGCCGCCGACGCGCGGGGCGTCGAGGTCGTCAAGGGGCTGGCGGCGGGGGACCAGGTCATCCTCCAGGGTAAGGACCTGGTGCGGCAGGGCCAGAAGGTCCGCGGCGTGCCGGCGACGGGTCAGTAGCGCATGTGGCTGACCCTCGCGGCCATGCGGAACGCCATCGCCGTGCTGATGGCGTCGCTGGCCATCGTGCTGCTCGGCGCGACGTCCCTCAACCGGATGCCCATCGATCTCTTCCCCAACATCAACTTCCCCCAGATCCAGATCGGCACCGTCTACAAGGGCGCCAGCGCCCAGGACATCGAGCGGAGCGTCACCTATCCCCTCGAGAAGGCGGCCTCGGCCGTCGCCAACGTCAAGCACGTCGAGTCCCGCTCGCGCCAGGGCTTCTCGCTCGTGATCGTGCAGTTCGTCTGGGGCACCGACATCGACGCGGCCTTGACCGAGGTGGTCCAGCGGATCAATCAGATCATCAACACCCTGCCCCCCGGCGTCCAGCAGCCCTTCATCGTCAAGTCGGACCTGTCGAACATCCCGGTCTGCGTCGTAACGGTCTCGGGCGGAGGCCTCGACGAGCGCGCCCTGTATGACCTGGCCTACAACACGATCGAGCCCCAGTTCGAGCGCCTGCCGGGCGTGGCCTCGGCGAACGTGGACGGCGGCAAGATCCGCCAGATCACCATCAACCTCGACCGTGACCGGCTCTACTCGAAGGGCCTCTCGGTCAACGAGGTCACGAGGGCCGTCAACGACGCCAACTTCCTCCTGCCCTCGGGCGACGTCAAGGTCGGCAGCTTCGACTACAACGTCTTCACCAACAATCAGTTCTCCGTGGTCGAGCCCATGGAGGACATCATCGTCCGCCGGACCGGGACGACGCCGATCCGGCTCCGCGACGTGGGACGGGTCGAGGACTCGGCGGAAACGCAGGTCTCCATCGTGCGCGTCAACGGCGAGCGGTCGGTGTACCTGCGGATCAACAAGCAGCCGGGTGCCAACACGGTCGAGGTCGTGGATGCCGTCAAGGCGACCGTGCCGAAGCTCTTCGGCGTTCCCCCGGGCGTCAACGTCAACCTCAGCTTCGACCAGTCGACCTACATCCGGCAGTCGATCCAGAGCCTGTGGCACGAGGCGGCCGTCGGCTCGATCCTGGCCTTCCTCGTCATCCTGGTCTTCCTGCGCTCCTTCGTCTCGACCATCATCATCTCGATCGCCATCCCGCTGTCGCTCCTGCTGACCATGATCGCGATGTATTTCCTCGGCCAGACCCTCAACATCTTCACCCTCGGCGGGCTCGCGCTCGCCGTCGGCCGCCTCGTGGACGACTCCATCGTGGAGCTCGAGAACATCAACCGTCACCACGACATGCCGGGCACGCCCCGGCGCAAGGCCGTGCTCGACGC
>JACORX010000462.1 GCA_016179165.1 Candidatus Rokuibacteriota bacterium
GGAACACACACGCTGTACAGGTCGATGTCTTTCACGACGACCATCTCGTCGTATTCCTCGGTGAACAGCGCCTCGTTCAGCACGTCACTGGCGGTCTGCCTGTAGCCGGAGGTCAGGTACTCCCATGCTTTCGCCACACGGGTCGGCGTCTTGTCGAGGCCCTCGCGCGACGGGTCCTCGCCGATCTCCTTCAAGAGCTGACGGATCAGGTCCTCCATGTGGGGCACCTCGCGGCTCAGCCGCGGTACTCGAAGGTGTTGTTGTCGGTCTCGACCACGGCCACGCGGCGCAGGCTTCCGGCCGCCAGGGCGGGCTCCAGCCACTGCCAGAATGCGCGGGCGAGGTTCTCGCCCGTCGTCGTAATGCCGGTCAAGACCTCGACCGAGCTCGACAGATCGTAGTGATCCACGCGGTCGAGAACCAGGCGCTTCACGGCGGCGTCGAGTGCGCCCAGGTCCGCGGCCATGCCGGTGACGGGATCGGGCCGCCCTCCGACGGTGACCTCGACCAGGTAGTTGTGTCCGTGCTGGCGGTAGCACCGGCCGTAGATCCGCGCGTTGTCCTCGGGAGAGAAGGCCGGGTTCTCGAGCCTGTGCCCCGCGCTGAAGTGGTACTGCCGCGTCAGCTCGAGCGCGCTCATGCGCCGAAATAGTCCACGTAGAAGGTCGGATCCTCCCAGAGTCTCAGCCGCCAGAGCCTCTCCTGCCCCAGCTTCGGCGCCAGCAGATCCCAGGCCGCGCGGACGAGATTCTCGGTGGTCGGGATGGCGCCCTGGGCGAAGAGCGGGTCGGCCGTGAGATCGGCGTGGTCGAAGCGCTGGACGACGGCGTCCGACACCACGCGCTTGAGCTCCGCGAGATCCATGACCATGCCGGTCTGAGCATCCACCGGCCCACGGATCGTCACCTCGAGGACGTAGTTGTGCCCGTGGGACACGGTGAGGTTGCCGAAGAGGCGGCGGTTCTCAGCAAGGCTCCACTCGTCCCGCCAGTAGCGGTGGGCCGCGGAGAACGCAAACTTCCGAGTCGCGTAGACGTGACCGGCGCTCATCGGGACTGTCCCCTTTCGAGGCCCAATCTTACCGCTTCCAGGAACCGCGCGGCGACCCGTTCAGGTACGTAGGCTGGTACCGCGCGGCGCCCAGCCTCGCCCATGGCGCGCGCCCGCTCGGAATCGACGGCCAGCGCCTCGAGCGCCCGGGCAAGGCCGGCGGGATCGCGCGGCGGTACCAACAGGCCCGTCACACCGTCCTCGACCACCTCCGGGATCGCGGCGGCCCGGCAGGCGACAACCGGGAGCCCCGCCGCCATGGCCTCGAGGAAGACGATGCCGAAGCTCTCCTGCACCGACGGCAGGCAGAAGATGTTCGCGCTCACGTACTCCTCGGCGAGCCGATCCCGCGACACGTCGCCCAGGAGCGTGACCGTTTCGCCGAGCCCGAGCGTGGCATGGACCCGCACCGCGTCCTCCCACTCGGGCCCCTTACCTACGATGCGGACCCGGGCGGGGGGGATTCGGGAGCGGAGGAGAGCGGCCGCCATGAGGAGGTCGCCCACGCGCTTGCGCGGATACATGCGCGCGACGCAGAGGATGGTGGGGCCGCCGCGCGGGCGCGGCGCGGCCGCGGCAAGGAGCGACGTCCACCGATCGAGCTCGATGGGCTCGGGCACGACGGCAATCTTCTCGGCCGCCACTCCGTACTCACGGCAGGCGACATCGGCGGAATAGCGGCTGGGAGCGATCACGACGTCGGCGCGCCGCGCGTTGAGGCGCTCCCAGCGAGCCTGGATGGCGAGAAGGACGCGCACCCACCCGCGTTCGTTCTTGAGCTCGTCGGCGATGACACCCTTGAGGCTCACGGCGAAGGGCAGGCTGCGGGCCCTGGCCCAGAGGAAACCGTCCAGGTCCACGCCATAGACGAGGTCAACACCCTCCGGCGGGCTCCAGGCGACGCCGGCGTTGTAGATCCAGCGGTCGAGTGTGTGGAAGCCGGTGCGAAGCCGGATCGGCCGGAGGTCCAGGCTGTGGCCGAGCGCTTCGAGGCCGCGCGTGAGGCCCGCGATGCCGGCGAAGGTGCCGCTCCCCTCCAGCGGGTTCTGCGGCGTGGAGGAGAGGACGGCGATGCGCAGACGCTACTTACCTTTGAATCCGGGCTTCCGCTTCTCGAGAAACGCCCGCGTGCCTTCGGCGTAGTCGTGGCTGTTGAAGGTTTCGATGCCCATCTCGAAGAGCTTCTTCCTGTGTTCCTCGTTGACGCCTTCGAAGATCGCCTGCACCTGCGCCTTGGTGCCGCGGATGGACAGCGGCGCGTTCTCGGCGAGGGTGCGGAGGTAGTCGTACGTGTACGCCTCGAGCTCGGAGGCGGGCACGAGGCGCTGGATGAAGCCGATCCGGAAGGCCTCGGCGGCGTCGAGGGTGCGCGCCGAGTAGAGGATGTCCTTGGCGTACGCGGGCCCGACCAGGTCCACGAGCTGGTGCACCGGGTCGAGGCCGTAGATGATGCTGAGACGGGCCGCCGGAATGCCGAACTTGGAGCCGCCCGCGGCGAAGCGGAGGTCGCAGCCCATGGCGAGCGCCATCGCCCCGCCCATGCAGAAGCCGAAGACCATGGCGACGGTAGGCTTGGGGCACAGCCTGATCGAGGTGTACGCGGCCTCGGTCTTCTTGTTGTAGGCGAGCGCGGTCTGGGTGTCCTTGCGGTTCTCCGTGAACTCGGAGATGTCCGCGCCGGAGGCGAAAGCATCGCGCCCGGCGCCGCGGTAGACGATGGCGCGCACCGCGTCGTCCTTGGCCAGCCCGTCCGTCACGTCGGCGATCTCGCCCCACATGGCGAGGCTGACCGCGTTGCGCATCTTGGGCCGGTTGAACACCACGGTGGCGATGCCGCCATCCCGCTCCACGAGGATATCGTCGCTCATCCCGTTCCCCCTTTGTGCCTCACCCTGTTGTGCCTGCGTCGCCAACGGGAAGGACAGTCTAGCGGAGCCGTCCGCAAACTTCAATTCGCCTCTGCGGAAAGCCCTTGGTGCCGACCTGTATCTTCTGGGATACTCGGGGCATGGCTGGCGATTCAGCCGCACGACGGTGGCGCTTCCGGCTCGGCGTAATTCTCGTGGCCGCCGGCCTCGCGCTGATGCCGACCCTCCAGGCGGCGCCGGACGAGCCGGCATGGCAGGTGTACTTCTCGCCGACCCACGGCGCCACCAAGGCCGTCGTGAATGCCCTCGCGGCGGCCAAGGCGACCGTGCTGGTCCAGGCGTACTCCTTCACGTCGGCCCCAATCGCCAAGGCGCTGGTCGAGGCCCACAATCGCGGCGTCGATGTTCGGGTCATCCTCGACCGGAAGGAGACGGGCTCCAGGTATTCCTCGGCCGACTTCTTGGCGCACGCCAGGATCGTGACCCTCATCGACGGTGCGCACGCCATTGCCCACAACAAGGTCATGGTCATCGACGGCCAAGCCGTCATCACCGGCTCGTTCAACTTCACCACGGCAGCGGAGCAGCGGAACGCCGAGAACCTGCTCGTGATCCATGACAGGGCGCTGGCCGCCCGGTATACCGCGAACTGGCAGGCGCACGCGGCCCACTCGATTCGCTACGCGGGAAGATAGCAGTCGGCTGAAAAGCCGCAGGGCGGCGAGAAGGGCCCACTTGCGAGGCGGCGCCCGATGGCTGCGGGCGAGGCGTACTCCCTGTACGTTGAGCCTGCAGCCGAGGGCGCCAACGAAGCAAATGGGCCCTTATCGGCGGCCTGCAGTGGTGGCGGCGGGAGGACTCGAACCTCCGACACGGGGCTTATGAGACCCCTGCTCTGCCACCTGAGCTACGCCGCCGTCCCGGGGGCCGAGCAGGAAATCTACAGGCTTACGGCACGCGAGTCAAGCGAGCGCCGGTCGTCTCCGGGGTCACTGTGCCCGCTTCGCCGGCGTGCCGCTACTTCGTGCAGTCTCCCAGGCGTTTGCCCGCGTACTTCATCGTCATCTCGGCGCCGCCCGTCTTCATCTTCATCCAGCCGGCGTAGGTGTCGGTGGCATACGTGATCTCGCCGTTGCCGGTCATCGTGTTCTTGCCTTCGCACTTCACCGTCCACGTGACCTTGTTGCCGACGATCTTGTAGTCGCTCACCTTGCAGTCGCTCTTCTCGCCCTGCTGACC
>JACORX010000463.1 GCA_016179165.1 Candidatus Rokuibacteriota bacterium
AGCCTGATCCGCTCGCGGATGTCGCGCAGCAGGACGGGGTCGCGCAGGGCGGCGGCGATGACCCGCTGCAGCTGCGCCCCGGACCCCGCCACGAGTCCGACACCCGACATGGCGGCGAAGCGCTCGTTGCGCGCCTCCTGCCCCGGAATCGAGCCGAAGCAGATGACCGGCAGCTCGGCGGCCAGCGCCTCGGCGAGGGTGAGCCCGCCCGCCTTGGTGACGAGGAAGTCGGCGGCCGCCATCAGCTCGCGGATGTGATCCACGAAGCCGAAGACCTTGACCCGGTTCTCGTGCCCGGCCGCGAGGCGTCGGAGGCGCGCCTCGAGACTCCGCTCGCGGCCGGCCACGAACACGGCCTGGAAGGACTGCTCCATGCCGAGGACGGCTCGCGCCGCCTCCTCGAGGCGGCCGAAGCCGCCGCCCGACCCGTCCATGAAGAGCAGCACCGGCAGCCGCGGTGAAAGCCCCAGCGCCAGGCGCGCGGCGGCGCGGTCTGGTTGCTGGAGAAACTCGCATGCCACCGGGATGCCGGTCACAACCACGCCCTCCCGCGGCAAACCCTTGGCCGTCAGCTCGTGGGCGATCTCCTCGGCGGGCACGCAGTAGCGGTCCACGTGCGGGTGGATCCACTGCGTGTGCGCGACGAAGTCGGTGAAGACGGTCGTGTGCGGCGGGATCGGCTCGCCGCGCGAGCGAAGGTACGAGAGCGCCGCCGCGGGCGTCGGCTGCACCGAGACCGCCTGGTCGAACCGCTGCGCGCGCAGGAGCCGGCGGAGCTTCCGCGCGCCGACCCGGTTGAACCCCAGCATGAGGGGCGACGAGACGCTGATCTGATCGCCAAGCCAGTAGGCGCCGCCCCAGACGGCAGGAGCCCGGCGGAGGATGGTGTAGTAGAGCGCGCGGCTCCACTGGTCGAACTTCGGGTGGACGAGGTCGCGGAAGTGATCCACGACCGTCGGGAGCGCGCCGGCCCGGCGGAACTCGTCGGCGAGGACGCCGGCGGCGCGGGTGTGCCCCGAGCCGTAGGACGCCGTCAGGATGAGGACCTTCGGCCGCGCCCCCATCAGGCGGCCGGCCGCCGCGCGACGAGCAGCGTCAGCTTGCCCGACTGCACGGTCTCGCCGCGCTGGTTGACGATGCGGCGCTCCTCGATGATCACCCCGCCCTCGCGCATGCTCCGCTTGGTCAGCGTCCGCGAGACGCTCCGGATGGTGTCGCCCACTCTGACCGATTCGAGGAAGCGCCACTCGAATCCCATGAAGGCCAGCACGGCCAGCGGCGGACGCGGCACGCGCCAGCCCAGCCCGGAGGACAGACAGAGCGGGAGGAGATCGGGGACCGCGCCCGGATCCCGCAGGGCGGAATCACCCGTCACGCCCGCGAAGAGGGTCACGTGGGCGGCCGTTAGCGTGATGCCGGGGGTCTCGAGCGGCACGCCCTTCTCCACGTCCTCGAAGTAGCACTGCGCCGGCGCGAGGGCGGCTCCACTCACGGCTTGCGGCGCTCCACCACGTGCTCGGTCTCCCCCTCCTGCACGACTTCGCCCCGCTGGTTGACCAGCCGCCGCTCCACCGTGACGAGGCCGCGGCCCGCGTCGGGTCCGTCCCTCTTGGCGGCGATGCGCGAGAGGACGTGCACGGTGTCGCCGATCTTGATCGGACCCTTGAACTTCCACTTGAGGGCGCTGAGAAGGCCGTGCGCTGCGGCCGGCTCCCCGCGAGACGCGAGACCCTGCTGGATGCTCAAGCCGAGGAGCCCGTGGGCAATCCGCTCGCCGAAGATGGAGGATTTCATGTGCTCGGCATCGGTATGGAGCACGTTGTAGTCGCCGCTGAGCCCGGCGAAGATCACGATGTCGGACTCGGTCACGGTGCGTCCGGGCGAGGTGAACTCCTGGCCGACGCTCAGATCCTCAAAGAAGACGGCCGGTTGGGCGTCCACGAGGCCGAAGGATAGCATGCCGGGCGCCGGCCTGGGAACCGCCTTGGCGCACCAGCCGTTTCACCCGCAGATACTGCGACTCGTGCTATTCTTACGTCGCTCAAAACGAGCCCAACGCCCGGGCACGGCGGGCGAAACTCTCACCATGGAGGTCGGAATGGAGAATCGACGGCGCTTCATCCTCAAAGGGGCGGCTCTGGTCGCGGCAGGCGCGGCGACCCAGGTCGTCAATGCCCCCAACGTCATCGCTCAGCCCAAGTTCCAGTGGAGGATGGCCACGAGCTGGCCGCCGGCGCTCGACGTGCTGCAGGGCAATGCCCAGCGCTTCGGCAAGATCGTGGACGAGATGAGCGGCGGCCGGCTCAAGATCCAGGTCTTCGCCGCCGGCGAGCTGATGCCGGCCTTCGGGGTATTCGACGCGGCCTCCCAGGGCACGCTGGAGATGTTCAACTCCGCTGCGTACTACTGGGCGGGCAAGGAGCCGGCCACGCAGTGGTTCACCGCCGTGCCCTTCGGAATGAACGCCCAGAATACCTACACCTGGTACTACTACGGCGACGGCCTCAAGCTCTGGGAGGA
>JACORX010000466.1 GCA_016179165.1 Candidatus Rokuibacteriota bacterium
GATGCGCACCGTCTAGCCCCCCGTCATGGGCCGCTCGGCCAGGAAGAGGAAGCGCGAGAGGCTAAACAAGTAGCGCCCGTGGAGATCCTGGCCTCGGACGTCGTCGGCCCAGGCCTGCGCCACGTCCTCGGGGATGCCCGCCTTGCGGCTCACGAAGCGCGCGACCACGTCGATCAGACGACCGCTGTCGGTGGTGTCGTCCGGATGGAGGTTGACCAGCGGCACCACGGAGAGGCTCTTGAACGCGAAGCCGGCTTGGCCCAGGAGTCGCGGCAGCAGCGCGGGGAGGTGCGGGTGGACGAAGTGCGCCTCCCACGCCCGCAGCACGCGCGCCTGCCGGTCGCCGTCATCCGCTTGCCAGATGCAGGAGTCCCAGTCGCTGTCCATCACGATGAGGCGCCCGCCAGGTCTCAGCACCCGGTGCGCCTCGCCGAGAGCCCGCGGCAGGTCGGCGATGTACTCGTAGACCTGGACCGCGGTCAAGAAGTCGAAGTGCTGCTCGGGGAAGTGGAGCTCCACCGCGTTGCCGACGGCGAACTCCGTGCGCCCGGCCAGCGCCGAGCGGCGCGCGCGCTCGCCCGACATGGTGACCATGTCGGGGCTGGTGTCGATGCCGACCATCCGGCCCGTTGGGCCGACGTCGCGCGCCAGCTCGCAGGCGAGGAGGCCGGGACCGCAGCCGATGTCGAGCCCGCGCTCGCCGCGCTTGGGCACCACCTTGGCCCGGATGCGGGCGCGCTGTTCTACGAGGTCGGCCGTGGAAGAGGTCCGATCGAGGAGGGGAGCGCTGAAGGTCGTCACGCGGGCACGCTAACAGCAGGGCCGGGCCCAGTCAAGGCTACCGGAAGTGCGTTGCTTGACTTGAGGTGAGGGCGAACCTAGGCTGTGGCGATGAGATCGAGGGCGCTGGCGGCGGCCGTGTGCCTGATCCTGATCTGCGCGGGTCGCGTGTGTGCCCAGGCGCCTGATACCGTGCTCCTCGATGAATTGACCTGGACGGAGCTCCGCGACCTGATCGGGGCCAAGACCACGACGATCATCGTGCCGGTCGGCGGCACGGAGCAGAACGGCCCCCAGATGACGCTCGGCAAGCACAACTCGCGGGTGAAGATCCTGTCGGAAAAGATCGCGCGGGCGCTCGGCAACACGCTCGTGGCGCCCGTGATCGCGTACGTGCCGGAGGGGCGGCTCAGCCCGGCCACGGGACACATGCGGTTCCCCGGCACGATCACGGTCCCGAGCGAGACCTTCCAGAGGGCCCTCGAGTACACGGCGCGGAGTTTCAAGCTCCACGGGTTCCGGGACATCGTGTTTCTGGGCGACCACGGAGGCACTCAGGCTGACCAGAAGGCGGCCGCCGGCCGGCTGAATCGCGAGTGGGCCGCGGCGCCCGTCAGGGTCCACGCGATCGAAGAGTACTACCTGGCTGCCGTCGTGGAGATTCCGCGTCTCCTCAGCGAGCGGGGTTATCGGAAAGACGAGCTGGGGCTCCACGCCGGGCTCACCGACACCTCGTTGATGCTGGCCGTCGATCCGCGCATGGTGCGGCCCGGGCGCCTGCGGCCCGATTCCTGGCCGCCGGGCGCGAGTGGCGTGTCGGGCGACCCGACCCGGGCCAGCGCCGAGCTGGGGCGGCTCGGCGTCGAGATGATCGTGACGCGCACGGCCGAGGCGATCAGGAAGTCGATCGCCCGGCGCTGACGCAGCACACCCCATTCCCGGGAGGCCTCGGTGCAGGTTGCGAATCGTGCTGTACGTCGCGCCGTCATGCGTGCGGGTCTCATGCTCGGATTGGCCGTCGCAGCGGGTTTCTCGGCTTGGTCCGCCGCGGCTCAGCAGGGGGCCCGTTCCATCGAGACGATTCCCGGTATGCCCCCGGTGGCCGACCGCAACAACCTCTACAGCGAGACGCGCTCGGACAAGCTGAGCCCCGCTGTCGCGAAGGCGCTGCCGCGCGTGTACGTCCCGAATCTCAAGTCCAACGACGTCTACGTGATCGATCCGGCGACGCTCAAGGTCGTCGATCGGTTCCGGGTCGGCATCAACCCGCAGCACATCGTGCCCTCGTATGACCTCAAGACGCTTTGGGTCACCAACAACGCTGAAGGGCGCACCGACGGGAGCCTGACGCCCATCGATCCGGAGACCGGCAAGCCGCGCAAGTCGATCGCCGTCGACGACCCCTACAACCTGTACTTCTCGCCCGACGGGCGCTCGGCCATCGTGGTCGCTGAGGCGTTCAAGCGGCTCGACTTCCGCGATCCACAGACCATGGTCTTGTAGAGCTCGCTTGCGGCGCCGCAGTGCGGCGGGATCAACCACGCGGATTTCTCCATCGACGGCCGCTTCGCGATCTTCACCTGCGAGTTCCAGGGCAGTCTCGTGAAGATCGACCTGGTCGGGCGCAAGGTCCTCCCTTATCTCATGCTTTCGAAGGGCGGCATGCCGCAGGATATCCGCGTCTCTCCGGACGGGAAGACCTTCTATGTGGCCGACATGAAGGCGGACGGCATCTTTGTGATAGATGGTGAAAGCTTCAAGGAGACCGGCTTCATCCAGACCGGTATCGGCACGCATGGGCTGTACCCGAGTCGCGACGGCACGAAGCTCTACGTCGCCAACCGTGGCTCGAACCGTATCCGCGGCAAGCCGAACGGGAAGGGGAGCGTGTCCGTCGTCGACTTCGCCACCCGGAAGATCGTGGCCACGTGGCCCATACCCGGCGGGGGCAGCCCGGACATGGGCAATGTGAGCGCTGACGGAAAGGTCTTGTGGCTCTCAGGCCGTTACGACGGCGTCGTGTACGCGATCGATACCACGTCGGGCGAGGTGCGGAAGATCGCGGTTGGAAGGGAGCCCCACGGTCTCACCGTGTGGCCGCAACCCGGCCGCTATTCGTTGGGCCACACGGGAAATATGAGGTAGCCGGGGGAGGCAGGAGCTGCCGCGGCGTCTCAATCGACTGCCAGCCGGTAGCCCACGCCAGGTTCCGTCAGGAGATACCTGGGACGCGCCGGCTCGGCTTCGAGCTTGTGACGCAGGTGGGCCATGTAGATACGGACGTAGTGGGCCTGGTCGGTGTGCGCCGGTCCCCAGACCTCGCGAAGAAGCTGCTGGTGCGTGAGGACCTTTCCCGCGTGGCGGATAAGGATCGTGAGGAGCTTGTACTCGGTCGGCGTCAAGCGCACCTCCGTGCTGCGGAGGGCCACCTGGCGGCGGAGCAGATCCACGTGCAGCTCACCCACCTTGAACGCCGACTCGTCACCCTCGTGGGAGGCCCCGGCAGCATGCCGAAGCGCCACCCGGATGCGGGCGAGGAGCTCGCCGGCCCCGAAGGGCTTGCTGAGGTAGTCATCGGCGCCGGCGTCCAGCGCCGTGACCTTGTCCCGCTCTTGGCCGCGCGCCGACAGGACGATGATCGGCACGGCGGTCCACTCGCGCAGCCGGCGGATGACGTCGATGCCGTCCACGTCCGGCAGTCCCAGGTCGACGATGACGACATCCGGCTGGCGTGAGCCCACTTCGACAAGCCCGTCGGCGCCCGTCGGAGCCTCGAAGAGGCGGTAGCCCTGTCCCGTCAGCGTGGCCCGGAGGAACCGCCGAATCTGCGGCTCGTCCTCGATGAGGACGACAACTGGATCAGGCATCGGCGGGGAGCGGGGCCGGCGGCGGATCCGTGAGCGGCAGGGTGAAGAGGAACGCGACGCCCCCTTCGGGCAGATTGTGCGCCGAGATGCGCCCGCCGTGGGCCAGAACGACCCCTCGGCAGATCGCCAGGCCGAGCCCGGCGCCTCGCCGACCGTCGGACGCCGCTCGGTAGAACTTCTCGAACACGCGCGCCTCTTGACCCTTCGGAAGCCCAGGGCCGTAGTCCGCGACTTCCGCGGTGACGCTGCGGTCCGTCGCTGACACGATGATCCGGATCGCGCTATCCGGAGGGGTGTACTTGATCGCGTTGTCCAGCAGGTTCAGGAAGACCTGTTCGATGAGCACGTCGTCGATCGCGACGAGCGGCAGGTCCGGCGGGATGCTCACCGTGACACGTCGCGTGCCCAGGCTCTTGGCCAAGCGTCCCAGCGCGGCACCCACGACCTCCTCGAGCGGGTGCCAGTCGCGGCGGAGTTGGAGGGCGCCCGATTCAAGCCGCGTCATCTCGAGCAGGTCCTGCACCAGCCTATTCAGCCGGTCGGCTTCATCCCGGACAGACTCGAGAAGCTCTTGCTGCGTCCGCTGATCGAGGCGTGACCCACTCTCGAGAATCGTCGTGGCAGCGCCCGTGATTGTGGCGAGCGGCGTCCTGAGGTCATGCGAGACCGATGTCAGCAGGGAATTCCGAAGGCGCTCCGTCTCGGCACGGACACGGGCTTCCTGGGCCTCGTCGGCCAACCGCGCGCGCTCGACGGCAAGCGCAGTCTGGTTGATGAAGGTCTCGAGCTGGCGGAGAGAACCGGGCATCTTGAAGATGTCCCGCCGTCTGGGGCGGACGCTCACCACGCCGAGTGAACCGCGGTGACCAAGGAGGGGCAGGTGCACCGTACGCGCCGATGCCAGTCTATCAGTACCGAGCCCGGCCGGTTGACGGTGCTCGAGGGCCCACCGGCTCAGCGTGACCTCGTCCTGCTCGATCGGGAGCCCGCCCTCGCGGCGGGGAATCTGGAGCTGACCGTCGATATTGGCCAGGGACGCCGTAACCTCGGCTTCGAACACCTCTCCGATATGTCGCGCGGCAATCGTGACGAGATCCTCCACGGCGCCCGTTTGCGCCAGCTCCCGACTCATCGCGTAGAGCGCGGCGGTCCGCTCCTCGCGATGCTCGCCCGCCTCTGCCTGCATGCGAATGCGGGCCGTCAGCCCGCTGATCACGAGCCCGACGATGAGCATAACGGCGAAGGTCAGCGGGTACTGAGTATCGGCTACGGCGAATGTGAGATAGGGCGGAACGAAGAAGAAATCGAAGGCCGCCACGCTCGCGACGGAGGCCAGGACAGAAGGACCGCGACCATAGCGGGCCGCGATGACGACGATGGCGAGCAGGTAGGTCATGATGAGGTTTGCAAGCTCGAAGAAGGGGAACATCAGCCAGGAGATGCCTGTGGCCACACCGACCGCGGCCACAGCTGTCAGGTAGCCGGTCTGAAGGAGGATGGATCTCGCGGTCAAGGGCGGTGAAGCGAGTTCGGGAGGATCCTTGCTCACGCCCCCAGTCTAGCGCCGGTCCGATGTCCATGGGACGCTGAAACCGGGGTGGCCGCGGCGAGCGAGGCCGGGGCGCTAGGTCGCGAAGGATGCTCAGGCCGGGACCTGATTACACGCATCGTGAGCATCCCACGGCCGCGGGCGCAAACCTCGACTTGATCGAGCGCGGCCCGGTTCGCGCGCACCCACGACGCCATCGCACCGAATTCGGCGAGGACGATCGTGGCGTTTGCCGCGATCCTGAGGGGGAGCGGCGCTATCGTCAGCTCAATCATGGCGAGTGCCGTCGCCGTGACCGGAAGTATTGTGAACAGGAGATTCCATCTCGGGCGTGGCCTGTGTGGAACCGCGTTCCGACTATCGCACATCGGTCATCCGCCTCATGATCCGAGCGTGCCACGTGCACCGTCAAGGCTGTGTCAAGAGACATGCGTTGACCATAAAAACCGCGTAAAAATTGCCGTGGTGCGCTTCTACGCGGCCGCAATGCTGATACGATCGTGACCGCCATGCGGGTGCAAGCGATCAAGCGGCTGCTGGTCGGCGCGCCGATGGCGCTGTCCCAGGCCCGGCACGAACGGCTGGGCAAGGCGGTGGCGCTGGCGGTATTCGCCTCCGACCCGTTGTCGTCGGTGGCGTACGCGACCGAAGAGATTCTGCTGGTTCTGATCCTTGCCGGCAGTGCCGCCCTCAGCTACTCGTTGCCGATCGCGCTCGGCATCGCCCTCCTGCTGGCGATCGTCGTCGTCTCGTACCACCAGACGGTCCACGCCTATCCTCAGGGAGGCGGGGCCTACCTGGTCGCCAAGGACAACCTCGGCCTGCCGCCCGCGCTGACCGCTGCCGCGGCCCTGCTGATCGACTACGTCCTGACCGTGTCCGTGTCGGCTGCGGCCGGCATTCACGCGTTGACGTCGGCGCTGCCAGCGCTCCATCCGTATCGAGTGGTCCTGTGCGTCGTGGCGATCGTCGTGGTCGCGCTGGGGAACCTGCGGGGGGTCCGGGAATCCGGGAGGCTGTTTGCCGCGCCGACCTACTTCTTCGTCGTCAGCATTTTCGTCATGGTCAGCTACGGACTCATCGCAGCGGCGTTCGGGTGGCTGCCCGAAGCGCCCTACGAATCCCATCCCCCCGGCCTCGAGGGCCTCGGGCTATTTCTGCTCTTGAGGGCTTATTCGGCCGGCTGTACGGCGCTGACGGGCGTCGAGGCCGTCTCGAACGGCGTGCAAGCCCTGAAGCCGCCCGAGGGGCGAAACGCCCAAATCGTCCTGACGTGGCTCGGCCTCATCTCGATCGCCATGTTCCTCGGGATCACCTACCTCGCGTTCGACTTCGGGATTGTCCCCGGTGGCGACGAGACGGTTGTGTCGAAGATCGCTCGGCGCGTGTTCGGGAGCGGGCCGCCGTACTACGCTGTCCAGGCGGCCACCATGCTCATCCTGCTCCTCGCCGCCAACACGTCGTACGCGGGCTTTCCGCGCCTCTCGTCGATCCTTGCCCGCGACCGGTTCCTGCCGAGGCAGCTGGCCACTCAAGGCGACCGTCTCGTGTTCTCGAACGGCATCGTCATCCTGAGCGGCTTCGCCATCGCCATGGTCGTGCTCTTCGGGGGCGACACCCACGCGCTCCTCCCTCTCTACGCCATCGGCGTGTTCATGTCGTTCACGCTCTCGCAGGGCGGGATGGTGCGCCGCTGGCTACGGCTGAAGGAGCGGGGGTGGCGCTGGCGGATGTGCGTCAACGGCGTTGGCGCGGGCGTGACCGGCGTCGTCCTCCTGACCCTGGCGGTCACGAAGTTCATGGAAGGCGCCTGGATCGTGGTCGTGGTCGTGCCGCTCCTGGTGCTCGTCTTCGCGGTGATGCACCGCCACTATGAGGGAGTAGCCGTCGAGCTGTCGCTGGAAGGTCTCGAGAGTCCGCCGAAGTTCCAGCACACCGTGCTCATACTCATCGGCGACGTCCATCGCGGCGTCGTGCGTGCCGTGCAGTACGCGCGGACCCTCGCGGCGCCGGAGGCCGCCGTGCGGGCCGTCTTCGTGGAGACAGACCCGGCACGCACCCTGAAGGTCGAGGAGAGATGGGCGGCCTGGGGGCTGGGCGTGCCCCTCGTGGTCCTGACGTCGCCCTACCGGTCGATCCTGCGCCCATTGCTGGAGTACATCGACCAGATTCAGTCGCGCGGCGACGATCAGATGGTCACGATAGTCCTACCGGAGTTCCTCCCCCGGAGGTGGTGGCAGCACGCGTTGCACAACCAGACGGCCCTGCTGGTCAAGGGCGCGCTCCTGTTTCACAAGAACATCGTCGTCGCCGACGTGCCGTACCTGCTGAAGCGCTGATCAGCCGACGACCTTTTTCTCCCGCAGCGCCTTGACGTCCGCCGCGCTCATCCCCAACTCGCGCAGGACGGCGTCGGTGTGCTCGCCGGCGTGCGGCGCCGCGGTGCGCACGCTGCCGGGCGTGCCGGAGAGCTTGATCGGGATGCCGAACTCCTTGATCGTGCCGAGCGTCGGGTGCTTGACCTCCACGACCATGTCGCGGGCCTGGACCTGCGGGTCGGCGACCATCTCCTCGGGGTCGTAGACCTTGCCCACGCAGACGTCGGCCTTGACGAGGATTTCGAACCACTCGTCGCGGTTCTTGGTTCGGATGATGGCCTCGATGTCCTCGCGCGCCTTGACCTCCTCCGCGTTGGCCGCGCGGACGAACTGGTCGTGCGTGCGCGCGAAGCGAACGAAGTCGGGGCGTCCGATGGCCTTGCAGAAGTTCTCCCAGAGCCAGGGTTCGGTGCAGCCGATGGTGAGGAGCTTACCGTCCTTGGTGTCGTAGATCGCGTAGTAGGGGTAGGACCCGCCGAGGAAGCCCTCGCCGCGCTTGGGCGCCAGGCCATCACTGAAATAGAAGCGCATGTTGGGCGTGGCGGCCAGGAGCGCGATCGACGTGTCGAGGTAGGAGACGTCCACGTGCTGGCCCTTGCCCGTGCGCTCGCGGGCGAAGAGCGCGTACATGACGCCGAGCGCGCCGTGCATGCTGGCGCCCGCGTAGTCGGCGACGAGGTTGAGCGGGATCGCCGGCTTGCGGTCGGGCTCGCCGATGAGGTTGAGGACGCCCGCGAGCGACAGGTAGTTCATGTCGTGGGCGGGGAAATCGCGATACGGGCCGTCCTGGCCGAACCCGGACAGCGAGCAGTACACGAGGCGCGGGTTGATCTTCTGCAGATCCTCGTATCCGGCTCCAAGCCTTTTCATGACGCCGGGCCGGAACCCTTCGATGATCACGTCGGCCTCGGCGGCGAGCTTCCGGAAGACCGCCTGGCCCGCGGGCAACTTCAGATTCAACGTCATGGACCGCTTGTTGCGGTTCACGAA
>JACORX010000047.1 GCA_016179165.1 Candidatus Rokuibacteriota bacterium
ACGTTCCGGAACGGTGGGGCGTGCCCTCTGCTCTGCGTCGATCGTCAACCCGGACAGGGCGTCGAGAAGGGCCCAGATGCGAGGCGGCGCCCCGCCGTTCGAGTTGAGCGGCCTCCGAGAGACGAGGGCTGAGTTGATCTGCGGGCGAGGCGTATGACTATCTCAGCCCTCGCCTCGTGGCTCCGCCCCTCAACTCGAACGGCCACGAGCCCGCAGCCGAGGGCGCCCCAAGAGTATTTGCTAAATGACGCAGATGGGCCCTTATCGGCGGCCTGGGGCTACTCGCGGAACTTGTTGACGATCGGGAGGCGCCAGTCCTTGCCGAAGGCGCGCGGCGTGATCTTGATCCCGATGGCGCCCTGGCGGCGCTTGTACTCGTTCCGGTCCACCATGGCGATGACGCGCTTCACCGTGGGCGCGTCGAAGCCCCGCGCCACGATATCGGCCACGCCCTGGTCGCTCTCGACGTAGCATTCCAGGATGGCGTCGAGCACCGCGTACGGAGGCAGCGTATCCTGGTCGGTCTGGTCCGGGCGAAGCTCGGCCGAGGGCGGCCGGGTGAAGACGGCCCGCGGGATCAGGTTCCGCCCGGCGCGGGCATTGGCGTGCTCGGAGAGCTTGTAGACCAGCATCTTCGGGCAGTCCTTGATGACCGCGAAGCCGCCCGCCATGTCGCCGTAGAGCGTCGTGTAGCCGACGGCGATCTCGCTCTTGTTGCCGGTGTTGAGCACGAGCCAGCCGAACTTGTTGGACAGCGCCATCAGGTAGTTGCCTCGGATGCGCGCCTGGATGTTCTCCTCGGTCACGTCCTCCTTGAGCCCCTTGAACGCCCCCGCGAGCGCGCCCTTGTAGGCCTTGAGAACCCGCGTGATCGGCACCCGCAAAAGATCAATGCCGAGGTTCTTGGCGAGCCTCGCGGCGTCACCACGCGTTCCTGCGGACGAGTACGGTGACGGCATGGTCACCCCGGTGACGTTCGCCGCCCCGAGGGCGTCCACGGCGATGGCCGCGACGATCGAGGAGTCGATGCCGCCCGACAGGCCGATCACCACGTGCTTGAAGCCGTTCTTGGTGACATAGTCCCGCGTGCCGAGCACGAGGGCGCGGTAGACCTCCTCGATGGGCTCCAGGGCCTCGACCTCGTGGACGGGCAGCTTGGGCTTGACCGTCTGCGGCAGCGCCGGCAGCGAGATCCGCCTCGTGCCCGACTCGCTCCGCAGCTTCTCCTTCCTGCGCCGCGAGTCGTGCAGGCGGGCGCGGAAGACCTGGTCGAGATCGATGTCGGCGACCACGAGGTCTTCCTCGAACGCTCTGCCCCTGGCAATCGGCTCCCCCTTCTCGTTGACGATGAGGGAGTTGCCGTCGAAGATGAGCTCGTCCTGGCCCCCGACCGTATTGACGAAGGCGAGGCAGACGATGTCGTCGGTGGCGCGCGTCGCGAGCATCTTCTCCCGGAACTGCGCCTTGCCCACGTGGTACGGGGACGCGTTGATGGTGAGGACCAGCTCGGCCCCCGCCAGCGCTTGCAACGTCGTCGGTCCCGTCGGGTACCAGATGTCCTCGCAGATGTTGGCGGCGATGGTCGTCCCGCCCAGCGCAAAAACCGGCGATTCGGTGCCGGACTGGAAGTAGCGGTTCTCGTCGAAGACGCCGTAGTTCGGCAGGTACTGCTTGTGGTAGGTGCCGGCAAGGGCGCCGTCGTGGAGCACGGCCGCGGCATTGAAGATGTCGTCCCGCTTGTCGACGAAGCCGAGAACCGCGGTCAGCCCGCGGCTCTGTTTGGCCACGTCGGCCAGCGCCCGCAGGTTGGCCTCGATGAAGGGAGGCTTGAAGAGGAGGTCTTCCGGCGGGTAGCCGGTGAGCGTCAGCTCTGGAAAGGCCACGACGTCACAGCCCGCGGCCCTCGCCCGCCCCATCCAGTCCGCCACGAGCCGCACGTTGGCCTCGATGGCGCCCACCGTCGGGTTGACCTGGGCCAGCCCCACCCGCACCCGTCTCATGCCCGCATTCTAAACCATGCGCCCCGCCCGGACCGCGATGTGCAGGCCGAGCAGGACCAGCACGCCCCCCGCGACGATGAACACGGTCAGGGGCTCGCGAAGCCACCAGACGCCGAGCAGCGCGCCCACCACCGGCTGGACATTGATGAAGAGCGCCAGCCGCGGCGCTGGGACGCGCTCGAGCGCGTAGTTCCAGACGAGGTAGCCGAGGGCCGTGACCACCAGGGCGAGATAGGCTGTGCCCCAGAGCGCGGTCGCGGACCATACAGGGCGGTGCCCGCCGCCCAGCCACTCGAAGCCGGCCAGCGGCGTCATGGCGGCGACGCCCCAAAGGATCGACCACGCGGTGACGGGCAGCGCGGCGTGGCGGGCAAGCACACCGCGCCCGATCAGCGAATAGGCGGCGTAGGACAGCCCGGAGAGCACGAGCAGGATGTCGCCGCGCCAGTGGGGCAGGAGCGCGACGCTCAGCCCCGGGACGCCGTTGACCACGACGAGCGTGGCGCCGATGAGGGTGAGCAACGCGCCCAGCTTCTCACGGCGTGAGAGGCGCTCGCGGAGGAAGAACGGCGACAGGAGGATGAGGGCGACAGGCTCGACCGTGATCAAGAGCGCCGCGTTGGTGGCCGTCGAGTGCGCGATTCCCCAGTTGCCGAAGGCGAAGGCTCCGGCGAACCCGAGCAGGCCCATCCAGAACACCTTCCAGTGATCGCCACGGGAGAGCCGGTCGCCGGCCGGCCGCCGGAACAGGGCCAGCGGCACCCTGCCGAGCGCCAGCGGCACAAGGATGAGGGCGCCGATGGCGAGCCGGACCAGCGCGAGCGTCCCCGGGCCGACGTCCTGGAGGACCACGCGGGTCGCCACATAGCTCGTTCCGTAGACCGCGTTGCCGACAAGGAGGACGAGGTAGGCGATCGGCACCCGGAGAGCTTAGCGTAGAATCACGGGCATGAACTCCAAGATCCCGTGGCTTCCGTCGGAGCTGCACCCCGGCCAGAAGGCGGAGCGCTGTCCGCGCTGCGGCGCCGTCGGGTTCATCCCCTGGACCCTCCGCCGCGACCCCAAGCGCCTGACACCCCTGCGGACATGGGTCTGCACGCAGTGCCAGGTCACAGAGGAACGCCCCGAACCCGACTAGCTGGCGTTTACGAAGTCAATAAGCTGGCGGAGGCGGGCAAAGCCGCTTCGGTTGAACGGCAGAACGAGACGCGGCAGCTCCTGGAACTCGCCCCGCTCGCCTTCAAGGGCTTGCGGAACCTGGTCGGCGGGCCCCTTCAGGATGTCCGAGAAGCGCAGCGAGATCTCGGCCACGACCGCCGGCCGCAGCGCGTGGCGCAGGCGGATGACGAGATTCTCGCCCACGTAGCGGTGGGAGTGAAAGACCCTGTAGAACCCCTCGATCTCCCTCGCCGCCTCTTCCGCGCTGTCGGTGACGCGGAAGAAGTCCAGGTCCTCGGGCGAGATCATCCCCGTCCCCACCATCTGCTCCCGCACGAACTCCACCCACCGCCGCCAGAAGCTCCCGCCGGGAGCGTCCACCAGGACCACGGGAACGATCTCGGCCTTGCCCGTCTGGATCAGGGTCAGCGTCTCGAACACCTCGTCGCCGGTCCCGAAGCCGCCGGGGAAGAACACCATGGCCCGGGCCTCCCGGACCAGGAAGAGCTTGCGGGTGAAGAAGTACTTAAAGGATATGAGTTTGGGATCGTCCGCGATCCACGGGTTGGCGTCCTGCTCGAAGGGAAGGCGAATGTTCATGCCGAACGACCGCTCGCGCCCCGCGCCCTCCTGGGCTGCGCCCATGACCCCGCTCCCGGCCCCGGTGATGACCATCCATCCCGATTCTGTCATCCGCTTCCCAAAGCTCCGCGCCTGCTGCGACACGGGGTGGTCGGCGGGCGTGCGGGCCGAGCCGAAGACCGTGACCTTGGGAACGCCACGATACGGCGCGAAGACCTTGAAGCCGTAGCGAAGCTCCTTGAGCGCGGAGTTGGCGATCTTGAGGTCGGCCACCTGCGCTCCGTCCTCGAACATCTTGAGCGCGGTGGTGAGCATCTCCGCTTGGTACCGCCACGTCTCCCCCGGCACGCGCAGGCGCTCGAGGAGCGCGTCGATCCGGCGGTTGGCCTCTTCGTCCTGGAGCTGGTAGCGCCGTTCCGCGCTCATGCTCCAAGCATACACCCAGGGCATCAGGCGAGCGTGTGGCGGACCACCCTCGCGATCAGGCCACGCATTGGTTCCAACAATGCGCAGGCGGCTCCTATATCGGAAGATCCGATTTGACTCCTTGTCGTTCGTCGTTACGATTCGTTGGTGCCCTCCGATCTTCGGCGGGCCGACCAAGGGG
>JACORX010000465.1 GCA_016179165.1 Candidatus Rokuibacteriota bacterium
AGCATGCCCCGTGCATCATCTTCATGGATGAGATCGACGCGGTCGGCCGCCACCGCGGGGCCGGGTTGGGCGGCGGCCACGACGAGCGCGAGCAGACGCTGAACCAACTCCTGGTGGAGATGGACGGTTTCGAGACCAACGAGGGCGTGATCCTCATCGCCGCCACCAACCGGCCCGACGTGCTGGACCCCGCGCTCCTCCGGCCCGGGCGCTTCGACCGCCAGGTGGTCGTGGACAAGCCCGACGTCAGGGGGCGAGAGGCCATCCTGCACGTGCACGCGCGCAACGTCATCCTGGCGCCCTCCGTGGACCTCCACGTGCTGGCCGCGCGCACGCCGGGCATGGCGGGCGCCGACCTCGCCAACATCATCAACGAGGCGGCGCTCCTGGCCGCGCGCAAGGGTAAGGATGCCGTGGACATGGCCGACCTCGACGAGGCCGTCGACCGCGTGATCGGCGGCCTCGAGCGCAAGAGCCGGGTGTTGTCGGAGAAGGAGCGCGACATCGTGGCCCACCACGAGATCGGCCACGCGCTCGTCGCCTCCTCCCTGCCCCAGGCCGACCCCGTCCACAAGGTGACGATCATCCCGCGCGGCATCGGGGCTCTCGGCGCCACCTACCAGCTGCCGCTCCAGGACCGCTACCTCCTGACGCGGAGCGAGCTGGAAGACCGGATCGCGGTGCTCCTGGGCGGCCGGGTGGCGGAAGAGGTCGTCTACGGCGAAATCTCGACGGGCGCCCACAACGACCTGGAGCGCGCGACGGAGATGGCGCGGCTCATGGTGACCCAGTACGGCATGTCGGCTGAGCTCGGCCCGATGACCTTCGGCGGCGGCCAGCAGGCCCTGTTCCTCAGGGGTTCGGGGCTGTCGCAGGAGCGCGAGTACAGCGACGAGACGGCGCGGGCCATCGACGGCGAAACCCGCGCCATCATCGACAAGATGTACGACCGCGTGCGCGGCCTCATCACGGACCGCAAGCCGGTGCTGCTGGTGGCGGCCGCGGAACTCAAAGCGAAGGAGACCCTCGAAGGCGACCGCCTGCGGCAGCTGCTGGCCGGCGACCTCGTGGAGGAGAGACGATGATCCTGGTCAAGCGTGGAACCCTGGTGGTGATGCTCGTGATCGCGGCGGCGCTCGGTGTGGGCCTGGGCTCATGGGGCGCCAGCGCGCTGGACCTGTCCAAGCCCGTGGGTCAGGCGCAGCGGGGGCAGGCGCCAATGCATGCGGCAGTCCAGGCGCCCGTGGTGCCGGCGGCGCTCCCGGTGGCCTCGGGCAGCTTCGCCCAGGTGGCCGAGGCCGTCGGCCCGGCGGTGGTCAACATCAACACGGTCATCCGCAGCGGGGGCGGCCGGACACCCGTCGAGGAGTTCTTCGGCGACGAGTTCTTCCGGCGCTTCTTCGGCGAGGGCCCGGACCGCCCGCAGCAGCAGCGAAGCCTCGGCTCGGGCGTCATCGTGGACGCATCCGGCATCGCGCTCACCAACGCGCACGTTGTCGAGCGCGCCACCGAGATCGAGCTCGTGACCGCGGAAGGCAAGAAGCACAAAGCCAAGATCGTCGGCATCGACAAGCGCACCGACCTCGCGGTGCTGAGGCTCCAGGGCGGCGGACCCTACCCCGCGGCGGTGCTCGGTGACTCTGACAAGATCAAGGTCGGCGACTGGGTGCTCGCGATCGGCTCTCCCTTCGGCCTTCAGCAGACGGTGACGGCGGGCATCATCAGCGCGAAGGGGCGCTCGATCGGCCAGGGACCCTTCGACGATTTCCTCCAGACGGACGCCGCCATCAATCCGGGCAACTCGGGCGGCCCGCTGGTCAATATGGCGGGCGAGGTCGTGGGCATCAACAGCGCCATCCTCTCGCGCTCGGGCGGTAATGTCGGCATCGGCTTCTCCATCCCGTCCAACATGGCCAAGCGCATCTACACCGAACTGGTCGCCCGGGGCAAGATCACGCGCGGCTGGCTCGGTGTGTCGATCCAGCCGCTGACCGCGGAGCTCGCCAAGAGCTTCGGGCTCAAGGAGCCCAAGGGCGTGCTCATCGCTGACGTCGTCAAGGACAGCCCCGCCGACAAGGCAGGGCTGGCGTCGGGCGACGTTCTCGTGGAGTTCGACGGCAAGAAGGTCGAAGCGCCTCAGGATCTCCAGAAGGTCGTGGCCGTCACCGCCCCCGGCAAGGGCGTGCCCATCAAGGTCTGGCGCGAGAAGGGCGAGAAGACGCTCGAGATCAAGGTGGGCGAGACTCCGGAGGACACCGCCCAGCTCGAGCCGAGCGGCAAGAGCAAGAACCTCCTCGGGCTCGAGACGCGGCCCATCACGCCCGAGGTCGCCCGCCAGCTCAACCTGCGCACGACGGAAGGCGTGGTCGTGGCGCGCGTCGAGGAGGAGGGCCCGGCGGCCGAGGCCGGCCTCCAGCGGGGCGACGTCATCCGCGAGATCAACCGGCAGCGGATCCGCAGCGCGCAGGACTACGAGCGCGCCACCCAGGGGCTCAAGCCCGGGGACCGCGTCACCGTGCTGTTGCAGCGCGGCCAGCAATCCCTCTACGTGGCCTTCACGGTCGCCAGAGGCTGAGAAGGTCGTCAGGGCGGCTTCGTCACTACGGCTAGGGCCTGACTCATGAAGCTCGTACGGTATGGACGCGCCGGGGCCGAGAAACCCGGCCTCGTCGACGAAGCCGGCACGCTGCGTGATCTCTCGCGTGTCGTGAAGGACATCACGGCGGACGCGCTCTCGCCCGTCGGCCTCAAGCGGCTGCGATCAGTCAAAGTCGGGCGGCTTCCAGTCGTCCGCGGAAGACCCAGGCTGGGCTGCCCGCTCGCGGGCATCGGCAAACTCGTCTGCATTGGTCTCAACTACACGGATCATGCGCAGGAGGTCGGCTTGGCGCTCCCAACGGAGCCCCTGGTCTTCATCAAGGCCAATAGCGCCGTCAGCGGACCCGGCGACGCCATCATCCGCCCGCGTGGCGCGGTCAAGCTCGACTACGAGGTCGAGCTGGGCGCCGTCATCGGCCGTGATGCGCGCAACGTCACCGAGGCCGACGCCATGAAACACGTGGCCGCCTTTTGCATCGTCGACGACGTCTCGGAGCGCGCGTTCCAGATGGAGCATGGCGGGACCACCACCAAAGGAAAGAGTGCGGACACCTTCGCGCCGATCGGGCCCTACCTCGTCACCGCCGACGAGGTGCGCGATCCCCAGTCCCTGGAAGTGTGGACGACGGTCAACGGTCAGGCGCGCCAGCGCGGCAATACCGCGAACATGATTTTCACGGTACGCCAGCTCGTGGCCTATGTCAGCCGCTTCATGTCGCTACGCGCAGGCGACATCATCTCGACCGGGACACCGGCGGGCGTCGCGCACGGCATGAAGCCGCCACGCTACCTCGAGCCCGGCGATATCGTCGAGATGGGCATCACCGGGCTTGGAGGGCAGAAGAACCGAGTCGTCGACCGATAGGGTCGAGGCTGAGGCGATGAAGGACAGCTGTCGGCGGTCGAAGCGATAGCCGGCGCCATGACGGAGGCCCATAATGATCGAGCCCGCACCGGACACGAGGATATTCGCTCACACCAGCTCGAACACTTCGTAGACCACGCCCCCGGGCACGGGACGGCCCAGGCCGAGGCCGACTACACGGTTGATCCAGTCGTATTTCGGCGCCGAGGTTTCAAAACGGCACAGTGCACATTCGCGGCCTCCTCGCGGATCGAGCGAGTCGGCCCCGGGTGAGCGGCACGCGAGACCAGACACACCGCCACCGTCAAACGGCCGGCGCACCGACCGGAACAGCGCGGATGGCGCCTCGTGGCGTCCGCCCCACTCGCGAGCCGATCCGATCAGGGCGCGCCGGAGCCGGGCTCCGGTGGGCGCCGGCCGGCGGCCCAAGAAGTAAGCCAGTCGGCGGCCCGCCGGGGCCTCGGGCCGTCTGCTACACTTACGCTGAGCGCGGGAGTCGGGGCGAGCTCGATCGCCGCGCCATACCTATGGATTACAAGGACTACTACAAGATTCTCGGTTTGCCCAAGAACGCCGACGACAAGGCGATCAAGACGGCGTACCGCCGGCTTGCCCGCAAGCACCATCCGGACGTCGCCAAGGGCAAGGACTCGGCTGCCCGCTTCCAGGAGATCGCGGAAGCCTACGAGGTCCTGGGCGACGCCGACAAACGGAACCGTTACGACACGCTCGGCCCCGACTGGCAGCGCTATGCGGAGGCCGGCGCCGGCGGGCGGGGACCTTTCGACGGCGGGGAAGTCCGCTTCGGGCGCGGTGAGGAGGGCTTCTCCGACTTCTTCCGGTCGATCTTCGGGGATCTGGGCGGCCGTCGCGGCGGCGGCTTCCGCGACGTCGATCTGGGCGATCTCGGCGGCCTCGGCGGGAGCTTCGGACACGAGAAGGGCGGCGACGTCGAGGCGGGCATCGAGGTCTCGCTCGATGACGCCTTCCGCGGCGTCACCCGCACCATCACGCTCGAGCTCGACGAGCCCTGTCCAGCCTGCGGCGGAGCGGGGCACATCAACCGCAAACCGTGCGCGCAGTGCCGAGGCGGCGGCTGGTCCAGGGGCCGGCGCAACCTCGAGGTCAAGATCCCTGCCGGCGTGGCCACGGGCTCGCGCGTGCGCCTGCCCGGCGAGGGTTCGCGCGGCGGCCGTGGCGGCAGCGGCGACCTGTATCTCAAGGTCACGGTGCGGCCGGACCCGCGCTTCGAGCGCAAGGGCGATGACCTCCACTCGACCCTGGCGGTGCCGGCCCACGACGCGGCGCTCGGCGCCGAAGTCTCGGTGCCGACGCTCAAGGGCCAGGTCTCGATGAAGATTCCGCCCGAGACGTCCAGCGGCCGGACCTTCCGCCTGCCGGGCTACGGTATGCCGCACCTCAAGGGCAGCGGCGCGGGAGACCAGTTCGTGCAGGTGCAGCTGGCGATCCCTGCGGGCCTCTCCTCGAGGGAGCGCGATCTCTACCAGGAGATCAAGAATCTCCGCACAGAGGGAACGCGATGAAGTTCGACAAGTTCACCGTGAAGGCGCAGGAGGCCGTCCAGGCGGCGCAGTCCCTGGCGGACCAGGGCAATCATCAGGCCCTCGAGCCGGAGCACCTGCTGCTGGCGCTGCTCAAGCAGCAGGAGGGGGTGGTCGGGCCGCTGCTGGCGAAGCTCGGCGCGCGGCCCGCAGCGATAGCCGGCGAGGTCCAGACCGCGCTCGACAAGCTGCCGACGGTCAAGGGCGGCGGGCGGCAGTACGCCTCGGAACGGCTCGAGGCCGCGCTCACCCGCGCGTGGGACGAGGCGCAGCGCCTCAAGGACGAGTACTGCTCGACCGAGCACGTGCTGATCGGCATCGCCCAGGACAAGTCGGGCGCGGCGGGGCGCATCCTCGCCAAGGCCGGCGTCACGCCGGAGGCGATCTACAAGGCGCTCGTGGACGTGCGGGGCTCCCAGCGCGTCACCGACGCCAACCCCGAGGACAAGGACCAGGCCCTGCAGCGCTACGCCAAGGACCTGACGGAGCTGGCGCGGAAGGGCAAGCTCGACCCGGTCATCGGGCGCGACGAGGAGATCCGCCGCGTGGTCCAGGTGCTCTCCCGGCGCACGAAGAACAACCCCGTGCTGATCGGCGAGCCCGGCGTCGGCAAGACCGCGATCGTCGAGGGCCTCGCCCAGCGCATCGTGAGCGGCGACGTGCCCGAGGGGCTCAAGGGCAAGCGCCTGCTGGGCATCGACATAGGCGCCATGGTCGCGGGCGCGAAGTACCGCGGCGAGTTCGAGGACCGTCTGAAGGCCGTCCTGCGCGAGATCACCGAGAGCGAGGGGGAGATCATCTGCTTCATCGACGAGCTGCACACGCTCGTCGGCGCCGGCGCGGCCGAGGGCGCCGTGGACGCGGCCAACATGCTCAAGCCCGCCCTGGCCCGCGGCGAGCTTCGCTGCGTGGGCGCGACCACGCTGGACGAGTACCGCAAGCACATCGAGAAGGACCCGGCGCTTGAGCGGCGCTTTTCGCCCATTGTCGTCGGGGAGCCGTCGGTCGATGAGACCATCGCGATCCTGCGCGGACTCAAGGAACGCTACGAGCTGCACCATGGCGTGCGCGTCACCGATGCCGCGCTCGTGGCCGCGGCCCGCTTGTCGGCGCGCTACAT
>JACORX010000475.1 GCA_016179165.1 Candidatus Rokuibacteriota bacterium
ATCTTCATCGGGATCGGGGCCGGCCTGATGTTCCAGAGCTTCGGGCTGCGGACGCTGGCCGCGCTCGGGATCGTCGCCGGGCTGTATCACACGCTCAACCATGCCTGCTTCAAGGGGCTGCTGTTCCTGGGCGCGGGGTCGGTGCTGCACGCGACGGGCACGCGCAACATGGAGGAGATGGGAGGGCTGATCAAACGGATGCCGCGCACCGCCCTCTTCTTCCTCGTCGGAGCCTGCGCGATCTCGGGGCTGCCGCCGCTCAACGGGTTCGTCTCCGAATGGCTGGTGTTCCAGACTCTGCTCGGCGGGTCGGCGATCCCTCAGCCCGAGGTCGCGGTGATCATGCCGATCGCCGTGGCCATGCTCGCGCTCACGAGCGGGCTTGCCGCGGCCTGCTTCGTCAAGGCGTTTGGGATCACGTTCCTTGCGATCCCGCGATCGCCGGAGGCCGAGCACGCGCACGAGGCCCCGCTGTCCATGCAGGCCGGCATGGTCTCGTTGGCGGTCATGTGCGCGGCGCTCGGGCTGGCGCCCTCAGCCGTCGTGCGGGTGATCGGGGCGTCGCTGTCCGGCCTCGAGCGCTTCGCGCCGGCCGAAGTGGGGTTTACCCTGGGGCTGCCGCTCCGCGTCCCCGGCGCCGTCGGGGAGATGTCCCCGCCCCTCCTGACGCTCGGGCTCGTGCTCCTGCTGGGGCTTGTCCCGCTGGGATTCTGGCTCGCGGGCGCCGACCGCCGGCTGCGCGTCGGTGACACGTGGGGCTGCGGCCGGATCGGCCAGACACCTCGCATGGAGTACACCGCGACGGCCTTCGCGGAGCCCTTGAGGCGCGTCTTCGCCGAGCTGTATCGCCCGTCGCGGGATCTCTCCATCGACTTCCACCCGGAGTCGAAGTACTTCGTGCAGTCGATCGAGTACCGGAGCGAGATCCACCCGTGGTTCGAGCGGGTTCTCTACGATCCGCTGGTGCGCGTCCTCGGCACGGCGGCCACGTGGGTCCGCCGGCTCCAGGGGGGTTCGGTGCACCTCTACCTCGTGTACATGACGGTCGCGCTGATGGTGCTGCTCACGGTGGCGAGGTGGGGGAGATGATCGGGTACGTGCTCGAGGTGGCGCAGGCGGCGCTGGCGCTCCTGCTGGCGCCGGGTCTGGTCGGACTGATCCGCTGGATGAAGGCGCGGTTGCAGAACCGGCGCGGTGCTCCCGTCTTGCAGCCGTACTGGGAGCTGGGCAAGCTGTTCCGGAAGGAGGTTGTCGTCTCGAACAACGCGTCCTGGCTGTTCCGGGCCACGCCGTTCATCGTCTTCGCCAGCGTGGTCGCGGTGACGTTCCTCGTGCCGATTCTTGCCGTGCCGCTCCCGTTCGACGGGGTCGGCGACCTGCTGGTTGTTGTGTATCTCCTCCTGCTCGGCACCTTCTTCCTCTCGCTGGCCGGGCTCGACCCGGGCTCGCCATTCGGGGGGATGGGGGCCAGCCGTGAGATGACCGTGGCTGCCCTTGCCGAGCCCACCGTCGCCCTCGCCATCTTCGCCCTCGCCCTCAGCGCGGGCTCCACGAACCTCGGCCAGATCGTGGCGCGCACAATGACGGATCCGGGGGCGGCCCTGAGTCCCGGCCACCTGCTCGCGTTCGGCGCGCTCTTCATCGTGACGCTCGCCGAGACCGGACGTCTCCCGATCGACAACCCGGCGACGCACCTCGAGCTGACGATGATCCACGAGGCGATGGTCCTGGAGTACTCCGGACGCTACCTCGCCCTCATCGAGTGGGCGGCGGCGGTCAAGCTGCTGATCTTCTTCTCGCTGCTCGGCAACCTCTTCGTTCCGTGGGGCGTATCCGTGACCATGACGCCGTCGACGCTCGCCATCGCCGTGGCCAGCCTGCTGGCCAAGCTCGTGGTCCTGGCGGGGGTGGTGGCCGTGCTCGAGACGCGCATCGCGAAGCTCCGGCTCTTCCGGGTGCCCGAGCTGCTGAGCGTCTCTTTCGTCCTGGCGCTGCTCGCCGTCACTTCGTCGTTCCTCCTCAGGTAGCGTATGGACAGCGTCTTTTCCCAACTCTCTGTCATGGGCTCGAGCCTGGCGCTGATCTTCGGGCTCATCCTGCTGTGGCGTCGGGGCGTGACCGCCTACATCAGCGCCTTCACGTGGCAGTCCCGGGTGATCACGGCGGTGACGGTGGTCGTGGCCTACTTCGGCCACGACCACGAGCTCTACTGGGTCGCGGGCGCCCTGTTCATCTTGAAGGGGCTGGTGATCCCTCGGCTCTTGAGGCGAATGGAGCGCCGGTTCGCGGCCGAGCGGGAGCTGGAGCCGTACGTGAACACGGCGACCTCGCTGGTGATCTCCGGCCTGCTCGTGCTGTTCGGCTATGCCATCACGCGGCCGCTCGTCGCGCTCAGCCAACTACCGACCCGGGCGGGCATGCCGCTCGCGATGGGACTGGTGCTCGTGAGTCTCTTCGTCATAGTCAGCCGCAAGAAGGCGCTGACCCAGGTCATCGGCTTTCTGATGCTCGAGAACGGGCTCGCCCTGTTGGCGGTGCTGGGGACCTACGGGATCCCGCTGATCGTCGAGCTCGGCGTGTTCCTGGACGTCCTCATGGGCTTCCTCGTCATGCAGATCTTCGTCTATCAGATCCACGAGACGTTCGAGAGCATCGACGTGGAACAGCTCAACCGCCTGAGGCACTGAGAGAGCGTGAACACATTCGCGATGCTCCTTGGGCCGCCCCTCCTCGCGGCGCTGCTGGCCGCGGCGGTGAAGCCGTATCGGCGCTTCGTCGGATGGACGAATGCCCTGCTGTCCCTCGTCTCCCTGGGGGCGGCGGTCGTTCTGTGGCGCCACATCCTGGCGGGGGAGGTGCTGACCTCGGGTCCGGGGGAGTTCCTGCGGGCCGACGCGCTTTCGACCTTGCTCGCGCTGTGCGTGAGCGTGGTGGGCGCGCTGGCCGCGTGGCTCGGACCGGGGATGGGCGGGGACGACGGTTACGACGGCGCCCAGGCTCGGCGGTTCCGCATCTTCGCCAACCTGTTCACATCGATGATGCTGTTCGCGGTGGTCTCGAACAACGTCGGCTTCATGTGGATCGCGATCGAGGCGACCACGATCACGTCGGCCATGCTCATTCCGCTCCACGTGACGAAGGCCTCCGTCGAAGCGTCGTGGAAATACATTCTGATCGGCTCCGTCGGCATCGCCCTGGCCTTCGGAGGAACGGTGCTCGGCTATTTCGACTTCGTCAACATGGCCGGCCACCGGGAGGCGGCGCTGAACTGGACGGTGCTGATGGCCTCGGCGCCACGCCTTCACCCGCAGGTGATCCAGCTCGCGTTCGTCTTCATCCTCATCGGCTATGGCACGAAGGCCGGCCTCGCTCCCATGCACACGTGGCTGCCGGATGCCCATTCGGAGGCGCCGGCGCCCTTGTCCGCCATGATGTCGGGCGTGCTGCTCGCGGTGGCGTTGTACGCGGTGATCCGATGGGAGGCCGTGGTGAACGCGGCCGTTGGGACGAAGTTCACGGATGACCTGTTCATCGCGATGGGACTCCTCTCGCTGGCGATCGGCGCGTTCAGCCTCGTGGTCCAGCGCAACTACAAGCGCATGCTCGCGTACTCGAGCATCGAGCACACCGGGTTGATCTGTGTCGGGCTTGCGTTGGGCCCCCTCGGGATGTTCGCCGCGATGCTTCACCTGCTCAACCACACGCTGGCGAAGTCGACGATGTTCTTTCTCGCCGGGCGGGTGTTGCAGCGGTACCGGACGACCGAGATCAGCGGCGTGTCGGGCCTCCTCGCGGCCATGCCGTGGACCGGCGGTCTATTTGCGGCGGGCGTGCTGGCCGTCATCGGGCTGCCGCCCTTCGGCCTCTTCATCTCCGAATTCGCGCTCTTCCGAGCCGGTTTCGCCGCGGGTCGTCCGTGGCTGATGGGGCTCGTCCTGGCGCTGCTCGCGGTGGCCTTCGTCTCGATGATCGGTCACCTGAACCGGATGCTCTACGGCGCGCCCGCTGCGGGCGTGACGGTAGGCGAGGGGAGCGCGTGGCCGCTGGTGCCGCTCGGCCTCTGCATGGCGGCCCTCGTCGTTCTCGGGCTCACGCTGCCGGCGCCGCTCCGGACGCTGCTGACGCGGATCGTGGAGATCGCCGGGTCATGACGCGCCTGGCGCAGATCAGGAGGGCGCTCGCCGAGAGGCTCACCGATCGTGTGACCGGCGTGCGCGTGGTGCGGGACAACGAGCTCCACTGCTCGGTCCGTGCTCCCGCCGTCCGCGCTTTGGCGGAGCTCCTCCGCGCCGGGTTTGGCGCCGAGCTGGTCTTCATGGCCGCTGCGGACCGGCGCGCGGACCGTGGGGTCTTCGAGGTCCACTATCTCTTCGGGCCCGAGCGGGAGGACTGGTTCCTCCACGCCACCGCCGCCGTGCCCGCCGAGGCCCCCGCTATTACGTCGCTGGCCACGCTCCACTACCCCGCCTCGCGCTTCGAGCGGGAAGTCTACGACCTCTTCGGGATCGTTGCCGAGGGCCATCCCGACCCGCGGCCGCTCGTGCGCCACGCCTTCTGGCCGGCCGACTTCTTCCCGCTACGGAAGGACGCAGCGCCGCGCGAATTCACCGACGACGGGCGCGCCTTCCCGTTCACCGAGGTGGGCGGCGAGGGCGTGTATGAGATCCCGGTGGGCCCGGTGCATGCCGGCGTGATCGAACCCGGGCACTTCCGCTTCAGCGTGGTGGGCGAGACCATCATCGACATGAAGTCGCGCCTGTACTTCACCCACAAGGGCACCGAGAAGCTCTTCGAGGGCCGGCAGCCCGAGGCGGGCGTCGAGCTGGCGGAGCGCGTCTCCGGCGACACCACCGTGGGCCACGCGCTGGCGTTCTGCCAGGCCCTGGAGGCCGCCGCCGGGACCGCCGTGCCGGACCGGGCGCGCTATCTCCGCG
>JACORX010000455.1 GCA_016179165.1 Candidatus Rokuibacteriota bacterium
CGGCTCCTCGAATCGGGCCCCGACCCGAAGTCGGCCGAGCCCGCCTATCTCAGGCTGGCGCACGGCCATCCGGAGTCCGAGGAAGGGCTGCGCGCGGCGTGGCGGCTCGGCTGGCTTTCGTGGCTGCGCGCGGAGTATGCCGAGGCCGCCGAGCGCTGGGGCCGCATCCTGGGCGTCCGGACGGCGAGCCAGGGTTATCGCGATGCCTCGATGTACTGGATCGGGCGCACGCATGAGCAGCGTGGAGACGCGGAGGGCGCGGCCAGACAGTTCGCCGGTGTCGTCGCCGAGGCGCCGCGCAGCTACTACGGCGTGCTGGCCGCGCGCCGCGCGCCGCGCGCCCAGCCGAAACCGGCGCGAAACCCCGCCTCGGCCCAGCTCGCGGCCTCGCTGCCGGTCGATCCGCGCGAGACGCTCCAGGCCGACGCGCCATACGCGCGCGTCGAGGCGCTCCGCGCCGTCGGGCTCGGCGATTTCGCCGACGAGGAAATGGACGAGGCCGTGCGGCGCTCGACGGGCGACCCCCGTCGGCTCTACGCGTTTTCGGCCGCCTACGCGCAGGAGGCGCGACACTTCCAATCGCTCCGCATCCTGAGGCGGCACTTCATCGGTCTCGCCCGAAGCGCGCCGCCTTCGCTGCCGCGGACCTTCTGGGACTCCTTCTACCCGCTCGGCTGGCGCACGGAGCTGAACGACGCCGCCACGCGCGCGGCGCTGGATCCGTATCTCGTTGCCGCCGTCGTGCGCGAGGAATCATCTTTCGATCCGCAGGCGCGATCGCGCGTGGGCGCGCGCGGCCTCATGCAGCTCATGCCCGACACCGCGCGGCAGCTGGCCAAGGGGCGCGGGCTGCCGGCGGGCGACGACATGCTGGCCGATCCAGGCGCCAACCTCACCCTCGGGAGCGCCTACCTGGCGGGACTCATGAAGGAGTTCGGGGAGCCGCGGCTGGCCGTGGCCGCCTACAACGCGGGGCCCGCCCGCGTGCGCGAGTGGTGGAAGGTGCGGGCCTCGGACGATGTCGAGGTCTGGGTGGAGCTCATTCCCTTCGATGAGACGCGCTTCTTCGTGCGGCGCGTGATGCTCTCGTGGGAGGAGTACCGCCGCCTCTACGGCGCCCCGCTGGCGGGCGCCCGGCCGTGACGATGCTGGCCACGGCCGGCTGCTGGCGCCGGCTGCTGGCCCACTGCCTCGACTGCCTGGTCGGCCTCGCCGCCTGGCTCCTCTGCTCGATGTGGCTCGTGATCGGTCTCTGGGCGCTCGAGAACCCGCCGCGCGATCTCGTCAACCTAGGGCTGGTGCTCCTGGCCATGCAGGCGCTGGCGTTCGCGCTCCACATCGCCTACCACGTCGTGCTCGTCGGGGGCTGCGGCCAAACGCTCGGCAAGATGGCCCTTGGCATCGCGGTGGTCAGGCGCGACGGCGGCACGGTCGGCTATGGCCGGGCGGTGCTCCGGTGTCTCGGCGGGCTCCTGTCTGTTGCGAGCTTCGGGCTGGGCTATGTGGGCGTGCTGTTCACGGCGGAGCGGCGGGGCCTGGCGGATTGGCTCGCGGGCACGAGGGTGATTCTGGAATCAGCGGCGCCGGCTGCCGCAGCGCCAGGCCATGCTGAAATGCGCCCGCTCGGCGCCTGAGTGCGTCGCGGCTCAGGGCTTGGGCTCGGCCTCCGCCACGGGCAGGGGTTCCAGAGGATCGAGCGCGCTGAGCCGCTTTTTGAGCGACGGGCGGATGTCCAGCGCGCCGCCCTCGCCTTCCTGGCTCCTGACGGGCGCGGCGGCCACGGCGCGGAGCGCCTGGGCAAGGCTTCGGCGCGGCGTCGGATCGCCCATGTCGCGCAGGATCTCCACGGCGCGCTGATCGGCCGCGAGCTCTTGCTCGCGCGAGAAGGCGCGCACCACCAGCGGGTTGACCATGAAATCGAGCAGTCCCACGCCGGGGACGAAGAATCCGGCGGCGCTGAAGCCGCCGGTCATGCCGACAGCCATACGCCGCCTCGTACCGACGTGGTCGAGCACCTCGTGCGCCACCTCGTGGGCGATCACGGCCTGGAGCACCGGCATTGGCATCTGAGCGAGCCCGTCGGAGACGTAGAACGTCGCGCTCTCGTCCGTGAAGGCCGTCGGGTGCCGAGTCATGATGAAGGTGAAGGTGTAGCGCGCCGGGTCGTCGCCGGCGGCCACTGCCGCGCGGTACAGCGTGTTGGCCACGCGGAGGGTGTTCGGGTCGCCGTGCGGGGGGAAATAGGTCACCGCGGGCAGGCCGGCACAACCCGCCGAGAAGACAGCCAAAACGAAGAGCGGCACCGCGGCCCAGCGTGCCATAGGACCTCGTATCGTAGACCCACGGGCGCCCATGCCCCAAGGAAAAGGGACGCTTGGGGGCCGGCCGGGCCGGGCACCCCGGAGTTCACAGCGGCGTGACACGGCTCCCGGTGAACCTGTTAACATCGAGGGTGAGTCTCACCACCAGGGAGGCCACACTGCATGCTCATCACGCACGATAGCGACAGACGGCTCCGCGGAGAGGACATCCCCTCCCGAGAGATCACAGACCACGGGGTGTACCTCAACCGCCGGGCCTTCATGGCAGGCGCCGCGGCGCTGGCGCTCCTGCCCTGGGGCCGGGAGGCATCCGCCCAGGGCGCTCTCCAGCCGCTCCAGGCCTCGAAGAGCGCTGCCTATAAGGTGCAGGACGCGCTGACCCCGTACAAGAGCGTGACGACCTACAACAACTTCTACGAATTCGGCACCGACAAGGGCGACCCTGCGGCCCATGGCGCGTCGCTCAAGACCCGCCCGTGGACCCTCAAGGTGGACGGGCTCTGCGCCAAGCCCAAGACCTTCGACATCGACGAGCTGCTCAAGTTCCCGCTCGAAGAGCGCGTCTACCGCCTGCGCTGTGTCGAGGCCTGGTCCATGATCATCCCGTGGATCGGCTTCCCGCTCTCCGCCCTGCTCGCGCGGGTCGAGCCCACGGGGCAGGCCAAGTACGTGGAGTTCACCACGCTCGTCAACCCGGAGATGTTCCCAGGCCAGAGGCGCGGGCTTTTCGGCTTCGCGCTCGACTGGCCGTACACGGAAGGGTTGCGCCTCGACGAGGCGATGCACCCGCTGACGCTGGTGACCGTCGGGCTCTACGGCCAGGTGCTGCCCAACCAGAACGGCGCGCCGATCCGCGTGGTCGTGCCATGGAAGTACGGCTTCAAGAGCGCCAAGTCGCTGGTGCACATGCGGCTCACCTCCGAGGAGCCCAAGACCTCCTGGAACAAGGCGGCGGGGAACGAGTACGGGTTCTACTCGAACGTCAACCCCGAGGTGAGCCACCCGCGCTGGAGCCAGGCGACCGAGCGGCGCATCGGCGAGCTGCGCCGGCGCGACACGCTCATGTTCAACGGCTACGGCGACCAGGTCGCGTCCCTCTACTCGGGGATGGACCTCAAGCGACTCTACTAGAGGCTCGATGAGTTACCGAGGGCGCATCGCGCTCAAAGCAGCCATCTGGATCGGCAGCTTCTGGCCCCTCGGCGTGCTGCTGCGCGGCTTCATGACGGACGACCTCACCGCCAACCCGATCGAGTACGTCACCCGCACGCTCGGCCTGACGGCCCTCGTGCTCCTGCTGACGAGCCTCGGCATGACACCGCTCCGCGCGCTCCTCGGCTGGTCCTGGCCGATCCAGCTGCGCCGGCTCCTTGGGCTCCTCGCCTTCTTCTACGTGTGCCTCCACTTCGCGGTCTGGATCGGCCTCGACCACTTCTTCGCCTGGCGGCGCATGTGGGAGGACGTGCTGAAGCGCCCGTTCATCACGGTGGGCATGTCGGCGCTCCTGCTGCTGATCCCGCTCGCGGCGACCTCGACCCAGGGCATGATCAAGCGGCTCGGCGGGGCGAAGTGGCGTCTGCTGCACAAGCTCGCCTACGTGATCGGCGGCCTGGGCGTGCTGCACTTCCTCTGGCTGGCGAAGAAGGGGCGGACGACGCCCTACTACTACGCAATCGCACTGTCGCTGCTGCTGGGCGCGCGGGTCTGGGACTGGGGCAGAAAGAAACTCGCCCCTGAGAGGGTGTCACAAACGAAACCCTCTCCCCCACTGGGGGAGAGGGTAGGGTGAGGGGGTCAGCCTCTCACGTCGAGGCGCTATTTCCCGGGCGTGTAGTAGGGGTTGGTGCCCGACGCGTGGTCGGTGGCGTCCAGCACTTCCTCGATCTCCGGCAGCTCTTCCTTGATGAGGCGCTCGATGCCCGCCTTGAGCGTTACGTCCGCCGCGCCGCAGCCCTGACAGCCGCCGCCCATCTGCAAGTAGACCTTGTTGTCCTTCACGTCGACGAGCTGAACGAAGCCCCCGTGCCCCGCCACGGCGGGGTTGATGGTCGAGTCGATCAGCTCCTGCACCTTGGTCATCAGTTCATCGCTCATTGGCCCACCTCCCTGGGGCCCATAGCTTACACCCGAAGGGCACCCTCGCGCCTTGACAGTGGCGGCGCCGGCCCCTAGCATCGCCCGAGACCCCCCACCAGGAGGATTCAGCCATGGACTACGCGGAGTACCGGCACCTGGCCTTCGACCGCCGCCCGAGTGGTGTCGTGCTCGTCACCATCAACCGCCCTGAGGTGATGAACGCGACCAACGCGCGGCTTCACTGGGAGCTGACCCAGGTCTGGCTGACCATCGACGCCGACCCGGCCGCCCGCGTTGCCCTCGTCACCGGCGCGGGGCGCGCCTTCTCGGCGGGCGGCGACCTGTCGCTGGTGGAGGAGATGGCGGGCAACGCCGCCGCCGTCGCGCGCACCATGCGCGAGGCCTCGGACCTCGTCTACAACATCATCAACCTCGACAAGCCCATCGTCTCGGCGATCAACGGCGCTGCGGTGGGCGCCGGGCTCGTCGTCGCGCTCCTCGCCGACGTAAGCATCATCGCCGAGACCGCGCGCCTTACCGACGGCCACACGCGGCTGGGCGTCGCGGCCGGCGACCACGCCGCCATCATCTGGCCGCTCCTCTGCGGCATGGCCAAGGCCAAGTACTATCTCCTGACGAGCGAGTTCCTCGACGGGCGCGAGGCCGAGCGCATCGGGCTCGTCAGCCGGGCCGTGCCGGCCGAGAAGGTCATGGACGTCGCATGGACCGTGGCGGAGTCGCTGGCGCGGGGCAGCCAGCCCGCGATCCGCTTCACCAAGCGGGCGCTCAACAACTGGCTGAGACAGGCGGGCCCGATCTTCGACCAGTCGCTGGCCCTCGAGATGCTGACCTTCATGGGCGACGACGTCCGCGAGGGCATGCAGGCGATCCGCGAGAAGCGCCTGCCGGTCTTCCCCTCGGCGCGGTGACCCGGGCCCGCGCGCTCGCACCGACGGCCCGACCGAGGACATGGGGCCCGAACCTCGCAAGGTCCCGACCTCACTTGGCCAGCATCACCAGCCCAGGGCCTCGAGTCCTGCTTGCCAGGGGAGAACTTCGACGGCTCCCAGTTGTTTGCGTTCGGACCCAAGATAGAGGAGAAGGGCGCGGTGGGCGCGGCCGAGGTATGCGGCAAAATGTTTCAGGCCCCGCGTGTCCCCGGCGGTGATCGTGCGGGAAGCCTTCAGCTCGATGGCGAACACGTCCCGCCCGCGTTCCACGATGAAGTCCACTTCGGCCCCGTGCTCAGTGCGGAAGGTGGAGACCCGGATCGTCTGTTCGAGCGCGGACGCGGTGTGGATCATCTGGTCGAAGATGAAGTGCTCGAACAGCGCTCCTACCCGGTCGGCCGAGACCTCGAAGCTGCCAAGGAGGCCATTCAAGACGCCGACATCGAAGAGATAGAACTTCGGATGCTGGACCAGACGACGGGTGAGGCTCTTGGCAAACGACTCCGCCCGTAGGACGAGGAGCGTGTCTTCCAGAACTTCGAACCACCGTCCAGCGGACTGGCGCGGTACCTGCGCCGCCTGCGCGACCTTGGCCAGGTCGAGGTGCTGCCCGGTCCACTGCGAAATGATCGTCAGGAAGCGGGCAAATCCCTCAAGGCTGCGGCTGAGCGATTCGGCCTGGATCTCCTCCCTGAGGTACGTGGCCGCGTAGGTCCGCAGCGTTCTTTCTCGATCGCGGGCGTTTGGATCGGACAGAATTCCGGGCAGCGAGCCATGGGCCAGCAAGGTGGGAATCGGAAGCAGAGACCCGAGCTCCCTGCGCACAACGGGGCCGAGATGATACACATGGATCCGGCCGGGCAGAAGATTGGCCTGTCCCCGACGGAGTTTCCGAGCGCTCGAGCCCGTGAGCAGGAACCGAACCCGGTTCTTGGGGCGGTCAAGGATTGTCTGCACGGTGTTGAGC
>JACORX010000456.1 GCA_016179165.1 Candidatus Rokuibacteriota bacterium
TCTGCGAGGCTCGGAGGATCTGCTCACTCGGCCGCGCGGCCGGCTCAGCTACGCGCCGCTGGTCCGCTGCTCCTCGGGGTGATAGCGTACGATCTGGGCAATCTGCCGGGTCGGCTGGTCTTGCCGGTCGCCATCCAGAGCCGGTCCCGTCGAGGTGTTGGAAAGCGTGGACGAGCTGACCGACGGGACGGTCCGCTCGATCGACGCGACCCGGCGGTTCGATCCCGCGCTCATCTACTTCGGGTGGGGCGTGAGGTCGATCAGGTGATAGGCGTCCCCTTCGATCTGGAAGTAGAAGCGCCAACTGCCTGTGGCCCGAGCCTGCCAGAGGTCGAGGTGCCCGCTGGCCCTCTGGATCTCGCAAGCCGGCCGTGTCAGGTCATTTTCCGCCAGGCCGGACGAGTCCGTCGACTTCTGCACCGTCGCCAGGGTTTCTCTCGTCATCGTGTGATGAGTGGGGCATGCCTTTGACCGGCCTCGCCGGCTTCACCAGGACACGCCGGTATTCCTCCGACGCAAGGCCCATGCCACGGCCACGGGAGGATCTCCCTCGTCTCTCCGTGCTGTGTTCTTGAGAAGTTGCGGAACCGCCGGGGGTGGTCGGACCCGCGCCGGCAGCCTCCCTGAGCGCCGGCGCTATGGAACGCGCGCCATGACCTGGGGGGAGCCGACCCCCGAACGGCGCAGCCGCCCACACGCTCGCCCACACGCTTCTCGAACGCCCCGAAGCCGGTCTCCCTGCCACAAAGCGGTTGCGATACCGAGCGGCTTGAGCTGTTGGGCGGCGATGCTTTCAGACCGAGATCTCAAGCGGCCGTGCATGCGTAATGTCCCGGTGGATCACGGCACGGAGTTGCGAATTCAGCACAGTAGCAATCGCGACCGTCCTGCCATCGAGCGTCAGGAATTCGACCTCGAAGGCCTCCCCCTGTGAATGGATATGCACGACCGTGCCGACATCTCCGGCCTTCAGGCCCTCGTTGGCGAGGTCGGTTGTTAGCACTACGCGGTCATGTTCTCTAATCATTGCGGTCCCTCCAGGGGATGCGCCGTGATCAACCGAGGCCTGGCGCTCCCCTTGTCGATAATCCAAACTGTCCGCACGAGAGGATTGCGTCCGGCGGGTGTTTCAAGCGGACCGTCTACAGCATAGCGCGTACCGTATGCCGAATCCACTGTGTCGCCGACTGGTTCGGTCGGATCCTGGAGCATTTCCGTGAGGGGCTTCCGGAGAGCGCTCATCCTCACGAGCCTCGTCTGTCCCTGGCAGTGCGCCTTCTGCAACGAGAACTCCTACATGCGACCGCCCGAATTGTCCAGCCGGGGGCACCGGGTGCCGGCGCCCATGTCGCCTCGGGTCCACCCCTCTCGTGGGCTTTGACGAGGACCATTACCACTGAGCATCTTGACAGCACGTGAGCGCGACATCATGATGAGAGCATGAGGACCACAGTGACGCTCGACAAAGACGTGGAGCAGCTGCTGCGCGCGGCGATGCATCGCAGCCGGCGGTCGTTCAAAGAAACGCTGAATGTCGCCGTGCGCCTCGCGCTGGCCGGTCCGCCCGCCCGGGCCGCCCGACCCACGCGGTTTGTCGTAAGAGCCGGGCCGATGGGTCTGCGGGCTGGCATCGACCCGAGCGGCCTCAACAAGATGGCCGACGACCTCGAGGCGGACGCCGTGATCGCGGCGTCGGCAAGCGGCAAGCGCACGTGATTATTCCCGACATCAACGTACTTCTCTACGCCTACGATACCGAATCCCCGTTTCACAAGAAGGCGGCCAAGTGGTGGGCCGAGTGTCTTTCCGGAACCGAACCGGTGGGCCTGGCTGCGGTCGTGGCATTCGGCTTCGTGCGGGTCGGCACGAGCGCTCGCGTGTTCCGGAGGCCGATGACGCCGGGGCAGGCGGCCGGGCACGTCCGTTCATGGGTGGCCCAGCCGGTCGCGCAGTTCCTAGGAATCGACGACGGCCACGTCGAGCGGGTGCTGGAATCACTTGAGCGGATGGGCACCGGCGGAAACCTGGTCACCGACGCGCAAATCGCGGCGGCGGCCATCGAGCATGACGCGGTCGTGCACACGTCGGACACTGACTTCCTGCGATTCCCGGGATTGCGCTGGCTCAACCCCCTCGCAGGCGCCGGCAGCCGGCCCCTGCAGAACCCTCGGTAGCGATTACTCGCAGGCGGTCGATCAGGCCGTGTCCGTGTCGGGAACCCGGGTGGTGGAGGCGGCCAAGATTCTGGAAGGCGAGGACGAGGGGTACGATGATGGCGGCGGCGAGCAGACCCAGCGACAGGTGCGCCCGCGTGGAAGCGAGGATGCCGCCGACGACGGCAGCGGCGGCGACGGAGGCCAACCGCCCCGACGCGGGGTTGGCCTACCGGCGATAGAAGCGGATGACCTTCTCGAGCGAGGTGGTGGTGTCCACCGCGGCCACGAAGTCGACGACCGCCCGGATCTTCGAGACGTCGGGCACGCGGCGGCGAGGTTCCTCGAA
>JACORX010000471.1 GCA_016179165.1 Candidatus Rokuibacteriota bacterium
GCGGCCTTCACGAAATCGTGCTCGCCGACCGAGACGCCCGCCGAAGAAATCACGAGATCGCAGTCGAGGCCCCACCGGAGACGCGCCTCGATGTCTCCAAGCCGGTCAGCGGCCACTCCTAGTGAGATGGGCTCACCGCCCGCCTCAGCGATCTGCGCCATCAGCGAATACGTATTCGAGTTCAAGATCTGCCCCGGTCCCAGGTGCCCGCCCAGGTCCACGATCTCGTCGCCCGTGGACAGGACGCCGACTCGCGGCCGCCGGAGCACGCGCACCTGCGAGCGGCCGAGCGCCGCCAAGAGACCCATCTCGGCGGGGCCCAGCAGCCGCCCGCGCTCGAGGACGCCCTCGCCTGCCCGAATATCCTCGCCCTGGGGGCGGATGAAATCGCCCGTCTTGACCGGGCGCGACACGACGATCGCTCCACCGTCCGTGCTCACGTCTTCCTGGGGAATGACGCTGTCCGCGCCTTCGGGCACCGGCCCGCCCGTGAAGATCCGGAAGGCCTCACCCGCCCCGAGCGCGCGGTCGGCGACGTGCCCCGCTGCGACCCATCCCGAGACGGACAGTCGGACCGGCGCGGTCGTCGAGGCGCCAAGCGTGTCGGCGCTCTGAAGCGCGTAGCCGTCCATCGAGGAATTGGGCCAGGGCGGGACGTCGAGGATCGAGACGACGCTCTCGGCAAGGACGCGGCGCAGCGCGCGCGTCAGCGGCACCTGTTCGTCGCCGAGCATGCCCACGCGGGCCAGAACACGATCGAGGGCTTCTTCTACAGGGATCACGCGGGGACCTGGATCACGCGGGTATTGTACCGCGGGTCTCGCTCGGGTCACGCCGGGCTGGCTGGCGGGCGGGCGGGCTCCCGGAGGCCGTCTACTTGGGCTGGCGAAGGACAGGCTGGTGCTTCGCGATGAACTGCCGGCGGCTCAGCGTGAAGAGCGCGAAAAACCCGGCGGTGATCAGGACCGCGGTGGGCCCCAGCGGGAAGGCGATGTTCTTGTCGAGCGAGGGGAAGATGATCAGGATGCGCTCGGCGAAGATGGCGATCCAGCCCATGAAGAGGATGACCGTGAAAACCTTGTGGCGCGTCGGCGGGCGCCCCGTCAGCCGCTTCAGCAGGTACGCGAACGGGACCAGCCAGCCCACGATGAAGATGGCCCAGGCGATGTGCCCCCACGGCGGGTTGAAAAACCGATTGAGGAAGAAGCGCGTCTCGACGGGCACGTTGCCGTACCAGATCACGAGGTACTGGGAGAAGAAGAAGTACATCCACATGACGCACATGGCAAACGTCAGCTTGGCCATGTCCTGGATCACCGACGGCGCGACGTGAATCACCCCCCGGGCGTTGGCCCGGATCGTCAGAAAGGTGACCAGCCCGAAACCCGTGTAGAGCGAGGTGACCACGTAGTCGCCGCCGAAGAGGCCGCTGGACCAGGCGGGATCGAGTGACATCATCAGGTCGAAGCCCCAGAGGGACAGGATCACCACGAAGAGCATGAGAAGCACTGTCGCGAGCCTGTTGCGGCGCGCGTGCGCCTCGGGAGAGTCCGCTCCCGGCGCGTCCTGGGCGAACACCGCCTTGGCGAAGGTCAGCGCCACCCAGTAGAGCGCGAGGCTCCCCACCGCGATCCGCAGTGACATGAACGGCACGTTGAGCCAGGCGGCTTTCTTCTCGATCGGATGGCCGACCCATGAGTAGAGCGCCGACCGCCCGAAGAAGAGAATGACGAACCCTACGAAGGACACCGGCAGGAAGCCTGCCGTCGTGAGGGCCAAGCGCTTGACGGACGGCGACCACCTCGCCTCGGTCATCTGCATCATCCCGGCCAGCGCGGGGCCCGTGATGGCGAAGCTCGACCAGAAGAGCAGGTTGACGAGATAGATGCCCCACGTCGCTCGCGGGTCGGAGCCGAGGATGCCCCAGAGGAAGGCGGCCGCGCCGGCCGCGGCCAGCGCCCAGAGGAGCCCCGCGTGCTCTCCCCTGCCCTGCACGTCCCCACGTCGCGCGCCCATGGCAGCGGCGCTCATTTCGCAGCCAGGGTCCTGAGGTAGTTGATCACGTGCCACCGCTCCTCGGCAGACAGCGACTCGCCATAGGACGGCATGACGGCACCGCCGACCGAGAGGTAGCTCTGCCAGTAGCCATCGGTACGCGCCTTCTGAAGGGCAGGGTTGGCGAGATCCGCGGGAGTCACGAACTTCGCCGCCACGAGGCCGTCGCCCTTGCCCGAGGGACCGTGGCACGGCGTGCAGTAGACGACGTAGAGATCGCCGCCCTTCTTGATGGACTCGGCGGTGGCCGGGACCGGGTTCTTCCGCAGCGCCGCGGCGTCGCGCTGCTCCTTCGGGTAGTAGAGCTGGCCGCCGGTCCGCGGGAGACTGCCGGGCGCCATCGCGAAGTTCATCTCGCCGGGCATCACGCGCTGGGTCTGCTCCATGTTGTGGGTCCACCGGTACAGGAGCGCCAGACCCTGAACGCCCGCGACCGCGCCCACGGCCAGGAGCACGAGGACGAACACGTACTTCATCATCGCCTGACCTCCTCCGCCCCCGCGGCGGTCAGGAGGGAGCGGACCTGGTCGGCGGTCTCGGCGGGGCAGGCGACGGCCACCCCAAAACGGTCCACGGTGAAGCGCGGGTCGTAGGTCTCCGACGGCTTGAGCTTGGGCAGCCTGCCCAGCAGGAGGACGGCGACCAGAGTCGCGAGACCTCCGAAGAGGATCGTCAACTCGAAAGCGATGATGACAAACGGCGGGAAGGAGACCGGCGCCTTGCCGCCCGTGACCAGCTCCCACTTGAGCGATGACCAGATGGTCAGGAAGAAGCCCGTGGCCGTCCCCGTCAGGCCGCCGACCAGCGTGAAGAGCCGCACCTTGCTGAGCGGCCGGACCTTCTCGATCTCCTCCTCGATCTCCTCGACCGGCACCGGCGTGTACACGGTCAGCTCCGAGAAGCCCTTGTCGCGGAGCTTCCGGATGGCTTCCAGTGTCGTGTCCACGTGAGCGAAGACTCCCAGTACGCTGGCCGTGGCCATGCTAGTGATGCCCTTCGTGGGCGTGCTTGAGCGGGTGCGGCAGCGTTTCCTTGACCTCCACGATGGACAGGGACGGCATCACCCGGATGAAGCCCAGGAACAACAGGAAGAACCACGCGAAGGAGCCGACGATGATGGTCGAGTCCGTCACGGTCGGGA
>JACORX010000472.1 GCA_016179165.1 Candidatus Rokuibacteriota bacterium
CCCTGGCGCCGAGCAGCGCCCTGCAGGGCGGCCCGGCCTTCACCCTCACCGTGACCGGCAGTGACTTTGTGCCCGCCTCCACCGTGCGCTGGAATGGCAGCAGCCGGACGACCACCTTCGTCAGCGCCACCCAGCTGACCGCCAGCATCTCGGCCGCCGACCTCGCCGCCACCGGCACCCCGCAGGTGACCGTGGTCACCCCCGCCCCTGGCGGCGGGACCTCGAGCCCCCTGGCCGTCGTGGTCTTCACAAATCCCCCGCCGAGCGATGTCACCCCCCCGGCGGTGAGCATCACGGCACCGACCCGGGGCATTGTCTCGGGCAATGTCAGCATCACGGCGTCGGCGACCGATAATGTCGGTGTGACCGTGACCAAATACTACGTGGACGGCGCCTTGATCGGCACCTTCGCGCCGCCCCTGTACGCACTGGTCTGGGACGCGGCACTGGTGCCCGACGGCACCCACACGCTCATCGTGCAAGCCACCGATGCCGCCGGCAACACCGGCACCAGCGCTCCGGTGACCGTGACCGTTGCCAGGCCGAACCCTGTGCCCACCCTCTCGACGCTGGCGCCGAGCAGCGCCAAGCAGGGGGGCCGGACTTTCACGCTTAAGGTAACCGGCAGCGGTTTTGTGCCCGCCTCCACCGTGCGCTGGAATGGCAGCAGCCGGACGACCACCTTCGTCAGCGCCACCCGCCTGACGGCCACCATCCCGGCCGCCGACATCGCCGCCGCTAGCACCGTGAGCGTAACCGTGTTCACGCCCGCCCCCAGCGGCGGCACGTCCAGCGCTCTGCCCTTCGTGGTCCATCCCCCCAGGTCAGATGACGGCTCCAAGGGGAATCACCGTTAGGGTTCACAGTCATCGGCTTCAACTTCGTCCCAGCCGGCGGCCTCGTCGCCGCCGGCGCCAAGCGATAGCAGAGCGATCGCCCGATGACCTGATCGCGTCCCGATGCGACTCATCAATCACGGTCACTCCGCGGCGGCCGGATGTTATCCGAGGGTTCGCACGGGGCGTTGCGGGCGCTCAGCAGCACCGGCAGAATCGCGCCGATGTGGGCGCGTGAGACATCCTTGAAGCAGCACGTCGGGTGCGTCACCCGAGGCAGCACAATCGGCTGCTCATAGCGGCCGACTGCGCCGCGGACACGCGACCCTTTCCCCCTGTGGGGGTAGCGAGTTTCGTGTTTCAAGCCTCCTTCGTCTGTAGAATCTCCCGCATGACCCAAAGACGCTGGCTCGAGGCGCGCTCCCCCCGCGGCATGGTCGCATCGCCGCACGCGCTGGCCTCCGCCTCGGGCGTGGCGGCCCTTCGAGCGGGCGGCAATGCGCTCGACGCCGCCGTCGCCGCGGCGGCCACCATCGCGGTCGTCTACCCGCACATGAACGGCGTGGGCGGCGACAACTTCTGGCTGATCTACGACGCGACGTCGTCGCGTCTCACTGCCCTCTGTGGCGCCGGACGCTCGGCGCGCGCCGCGTCGATCGAGTGGTACGCGGCGCGAGGGATCCGCGAGGCCATCCCGGCCCGCGGCGGGCCGGCCGCGCTGACCGTGCCGGGTGTGGTGGACGGCTGGTGGCAGGCGCACCAGTACAGCTCGAGCAGCATGGGCTCGGTCCTGACCTGGAAGGCACTGCTCGCGGACGCCATCGCCTATGCGCGCGGGGGGTTCTCCGCCTCCGACGGACAGCGGGTGCTGCCGCCACGCGAGCCCGATCTCTTCGGCCCCACGGCAATCGCGGAGATCAAGCGCGATCTCTGGCCGCTCTATCACCCCGACGCGCTCCACCGGGGCCCGCTCATCCAGCGGGATCTCGCGCTCACCCTCGAGGCGGTGCGCGACGGCGGGCCTGACGCGTTCTACGGCGGCGACGTCGCTACGCGCATCGTGGCCGCGGCCACCGCGGCGGGCAGCCCGCTGGCCCTCGAGGACTTCGCGGAGCACAAGAGCGACTGGACGGAGCCCCTCCGAGTAGCCTATCGCAAGGGAGAGGCCGCGAGCTTCCCGCCGCCCGCCCAGGGCATGTCGGCGCTCATGATCTTAGGACTTACCGACGGCTTCGACGTCAGTGCGCAGAGCGAGGCGGACTACGTCCATCTCCTGGTCGAGGCGACCAAGCTCGCCTTCGAGGACCGCGACCGCTATCTGACTGATCCGGCGTCAATGGAGAAGAACCCGAAGGATCTGCTCGCGCCCGACAGGATCCGGCGCCTCCGCGCGCGGATCGATATGAAGCGCGCCAGGCCGGCGGCGCCGGCCCGGGCCGCGGGCGGCGACACCATCGCGATCGTCGCGGCCGACGCGCAAGGCAACGCCGTCTCGCTCATCCAGTCGCTCTACTTCACATGGGGCTCGGGCCTCGTCGCGGGCGACACGGGCGTCGTCCTCCAGAATCGCGGCTCGTTCTTCTCACTCGATCCGACCCACGCCAACACTCTCGCCCCCGGCAAGCGCACGATGCACACGCTCATCCCGTCCATGTACCTGAAAGACGGCAGGCCGCGCTTCGCCTACGGGACCATGGGAGGCGACGGGCAGCCCCAGACCCAGGCCGCGCTGCTCACGCGCCGTCTCGATCGGGGGCTCGGCCCCCAGGAGTGCGTGGAGGCACCGCGCTGGCTCTACGGGCGGACCTGGGGCGCGCCCTCGCGCTTCCTCAATCTCGAAGGCAGATACGGCGCCGATCTGGCGCGAGATCTCGCGGCCCGCGGCCACGACATCAAGGTGGGCGGCGACTGGGACGATCTCTTCGGCCACGCGCAGTGCATATGGCTCGAGCCGGATGGCGGTCTCGTCGGCGGCTCGGACCCGCGCGCCGACGGCGCCGCGCTCGGCTTCTGACGGAGGGCACCCCCTGGGGTGAACGCGGCCCGCCGCTCCATGGTCTTCTACGACGGCGCCTGCGGGCTCTGCCACCGCACCGTGCGCTTCGCGATCGCGCGCGATCGCGACGGCTCACGCTTCCGCTTCGCCGCGCTCGACAGCCAGGCCTTCTGTCGCCTCGTGGCCGAGTGGGCAAGGACCGGCCTGCCAGACAGCCTCGTGGTCCTCGCGCCCGACGGCACGCTCCTCACGCGGAGTGCAGCCGTGATCCACATCCTGGAGCGAATCGGCGGGCCGTGGCGGCTGGCGGGAGGACTCCTCGCGCTGGTGCCACTGGGGATCCGCGACCTCGGTTACGACGGGATCGCGCGCGCGCGCTACCCGCTCTTCAGAAGACCAACCGATTCCTGCCCCGTCACGTCACCCGAGCTGCGGGCGCGCTTCGAGGACTGAGGCGGGCTAGCTGCCGCCGAGGAGGGCCTTGTACATCTCCTGACCGACCGCCGAGATATCGCTGCGCGTCTCGATGGGCAGCCCGGCATTGGTCCATGCCCCGAGCCCCCCTTTCAGGATCTTCACGTCCTTGAACCCCAGCTTCCTCAGGTCGCGCGCCATACTGGCGCTCGTGTGCTCGTCCGGTCAGGTGCAGTAGGCGACCACCGGGCGTGTCTTGTCGAGGTCAAGGTTGGCTGCCGCGCCGCTTTTGAGGTCCTCGGGGGAGAGCCTGATCGAGCCGTGGATCTTGATAGGATTCTGGTCGTACTGCTTTTGCTGGCGCGTGTCGAGAATAATCGGCTCCCTGCCGCTCTCGGCGAGCTTGATGATCTCGGAGGGCCCCACGCGGTAGCGGTTCTTGTGCCAGCGGATGGCGAACTGCGCCCCGTAGCCGCCCGCCGAGAGCAGGGTCACGCCGATGGTCACCCAGAACCACGGGAAGGGCCTGGGCGGCGGGTTCTTGATGTTCTCCGTCGCCTCGCCGAGCATGCGCTTCACGTCCACGAGCCCGGGCTGGATCTTGTCCGCCTCCTCGAACTTCCGCTTGGCCCCCTTCCAGTTGTCGGTGAAGTAGTCGCGGAGCCCGGCGAACCACACGGGGTTGAACTTGCCCGGCTGGTTGAGCTTGACGAACTGGTCGGCGACGAAGGTCTTCACCGTCTGGGTCGGAATGGCGAAGTTGAAACCCTGGACGATGCTGCCCTCGGCTCCGGGCGCGAGCGACACGAAGGTGAGGACGCCGACCAGCTCGGCCTTGGTGTTGATGGCGGGCCCGCCCGAATTGCCCCAGGCGGCGGACGCGTCGGTCTGGATGAACGGGTGGTTGGCCTTGTCCTCCTTCAAGCCCGAGACGGCGCCAGTTGTCACCGAGGCGTCCAGGCTGGCGGACTTGTTCAGGAGCTCGTGAGAGAGAACGACACCCGGGAAACCCAGAATACGGATCGGGTCGCCGATCTGGACCGTCGCGTCGGCCAGCGGCAGCACGGGGTAGTTGCCCGCGGGCACCTTGAGAAGAGCCAGGTCGCGGGCGGACGGGGCGCCCGGCTCGGTGCTGGCAGGCGGGCTGTACTTCTTGACCTCGGCCTTGAGCCGCGTCCCGCTCGACAGCACGACCGAGACCTGCGGGGTGATCGTCACCTTGACGGTCGGCAGGACCTTGTCGAGGAGGCGCCGCTTGAGCGCCTCCTCGGCGGCCGGCTGGTCGCCCGGCTGCATCCGCGCCGCCTCGAGCGCCGGGCCCAGGCAGGCCCTCGTCACCGCTCGCTCAGCCATCTGGTTGATGAGCCAGCGGGGCGGCTCGTGGGCGGGCTGGACGACGTGGCCGTTGGTGATGACCCATCCCGACGGGTCGATGAACCATCCCGTGCCCGTCTCGCGGAAGGCCGCCGGCTTGACGGTCTGGGAACCGCCACCACAGTTGAGGGTAACCTCCGCGGAGACTTCGGAGATAATGAGAACGGTAGCGGGCTTGGCGCGCAGCACGGTTTCCTGGACGGAAAGCCCCTGCTGGGCGTGGGCCGGGAGCGCCCCGCCCACCCCGATCAGCAGGCCCAGGGACAACGAGAAGGCGAATCGGCGTATCATAGGGCCACCGCCAGCCATTCTATACCAAGAGGGAAGCGTATGAGCCGCCAGAGCGGAGAGGTGCCCAGCCGGACGTTCAAGGCGGGCGACGTCATATTCAACGAAGGCGACGACGCCAAGGGCGAGGCCTTCCTGGTCCACGAGGGCAAGGTCGAGGTCAGGAAGCAGTTTGGCGCCGAGGCGCGACTGCTCGTCGTGCTGGGCAAGGGTCAGCTGCTGGGAGAGCTTGCGCTCTTCAGGAACGCCCCCCGCTCCGCCACGGCCATCGCGGCTGAACCCGTCACGCTCCTCCTCATCCCGGCCCACCGGCTCGAGGCCTTGATGCGGACCAACCCCTCGCTGGCCATGGCGATCGTCAAGGACCTCTCGGGGCGCATGCTGGCCGCGGAGGAGCGGGCGCGGGACGCCGAGAAGCGCGCGAGCGAAGCCGAGAAGCGTCTGCGCGAAGCCCAGGGTGGGCCGGAAGGGAAGAAAGACTAGCCACCGAGGCGGAACGTGTCGGCCGCCAGTCCGGCGATGTGGCGGCCGATGGCGAGCGATGCCGTGGCCGCCGGCGAAGGCGCGTTGACCACGTGCACGGCGCCCTCCGTGACGCTGATCCGGAAGTCGTCCACCAGCGAACCGTCCGGGCTCACCGCTTGGGCACGCACGCCGGCCCCGCCCCGCTCGATATCACCCTCACGGATATCCGGCACCAGTTTCTGGAGGGATCGCACGAAGGCGGCCTTGCTTGCCGAGCGGTAGAGCTCGTAGGCGCCCATCTTCCAGTAGCGCCGCGCCATGTGCCAGAAGCCCGCGTAGCCCAGCATGCCCAGCGCCTCACCAGGACGCACGGTGCCCAAGGTATAGCCCTCGCGGGCGAAGGCCAGCACCGCGTTGGGCCCGGCCTCGATATCCCCGTGGACAGTGCGCGTGAAGTGCACGCCGAGAAACGGGAACTCAGGATCGGGCACGGGGTAGATGAGGTTCTTGACGAGCGAGCGGCGCTCGGGCCGGAGCATGTAGTACTCGCCGCGGAACGGGATGATGCGCACTTCGGGGCGGATGCCCATGAGGCGCGCCACCTCGTCGGAGTAGAGCCCCGCGCAGTTGACGAG
>JACORX010000473.1 GCA_016179165.1 Candidatus Rokuibacteriota bacterium
AGTATGTCCATCATCGACGTCGCACCCAATCATGGGCCGGTCGGGACTGCCGTCACCATCTCCGGCACGGGCTTCGGCACGACCCCAAGCCAGAACACGGTGACGTTCAACGGAACTGCCGCATCGGTGACATCAGCCACGTCAAAGCCCCGGCCGGCATTCTGGTCCTCGGTGTGGCCCTGCTCCTGTCCGGCGCGCGAGCTCATTCGCCGGGTTCGCCGCCGGCCGTAATCCCCGGCCAGACGGTGACGCTCCTCCCGGACGGTCGTTGGCTGTTGATCGGCGGCCAGGGGTCGCAAGGGCCGCTCGCCACCGTGACGATCCAGGATCCGGGCATCGGCAGCACGACGGCGCTACCTCCGCTCCGCCAGCCCCGCGCCGGGCACAGCGCGACGGTACTCCCCGAGGGGGGCGTCCTCGTGCTGGGCGGCCTCGGACCCGATGGTCAGGTCGTGACCGCCGTCGAGCACTACGACGCCACCGGCCAGAGCTCCCACTCGATGTCTTCCGCGGGCCTGACGCCGCGGGCCTATCACTCGGCAACCCTGCTCACGGACGGCCGCGTTCTCGTGGCAGGCGGCGTCTCGCGAGAGGGGCAGGTGCTCGGCGACGCCCAGCTCTTCGATCCGCTGACGTATGCCGTGGAGTCGGTGCCGGCGCTGCTCACGACTCCGCGAAGCGGGGCAACGGCGAGCCTCCTGTCCGACGGCCGGGTGCTGATCTGGGGCGGGGTGGATGCGGGCGGCGCCGCGCTCACCACGGGCGAACTCTTCGATCCCGCGCAGCCCGGCTTCGCGGGTCTCACTGTCCCGCCCGCAACACCCGATCCGAGCGACAGCCCGACGCTCGAGGCCTCGAACCCGACCGTCGGCAGCGTGGACGTGCCGACAAACAGCCTGCTGGCGCTCCGCTTCTCGAAGCCGCTCCGCGTGGATCCGACGACGGCCGGTACGGTAACGCTGACCGGGGCTCTCGGTCCCGAGCCCGTCACGGTCGTCGCCGCCGAGGCCGGACGACTCGTCTTCGTGAACCCGCGCGCCGGGCTGACGCCCGGCACCACGTACACCGTGGCGGTGAACGGCGCCGTCGATGTGACGGGGCTCCTCGTCCCATTCACGAGCGTGGTCTTCCAGACGGCTGCCCCGCCGGCGGGCGGCGGCGACGGCGTGCGCGTGCCGATGGTGCAGACGGCCATGGGCCACTTCCATCCCGTCAATGCGGTCACGCCGGGCGCGCCGGGCGAGACAGACGAATGGGAGTGGCACGGGCCCCTCTGCGATGGCCGGCCCTGCTCGCCATGGCAGACACTGCTGATCCCGGGCCTCGAGATCCGTATCCCTGGCAATGTGATCCTCCAGACCTCAAGCGGGCCGATCCGCTCCATCCCGCTCACGCGCATCCCGGTGGACCGGCCGCCCTTCCCCTTGCCCCGAGGGGCGACGTTCGCGTTTACCCCGCAGACCTACGGCGCGCTCGTCCAGCAGCCCGACGGCACGCCGAATCCGGCAGGCGTACGGATCATCCTACCGAACGTCGACGGGCTGCCTGCCGGCACGCGTGTGGGGCTCCAGAGCTATGAGCCGGCCAAGGGCTGGTTCGTCTACGGCGAGGGGATGGTGAGCGCGGACGGCACGCAGATCATTCCCGACGCCGGGGTGGAGTTTCACCGCGTCACCTGCTTCTTCTCCCTGGGGCCGCCGTCCAATTTCGCGTTCGCGGCCGTCAAACCCGGCGGGACGCGGGCCGGCGAGCCCGTGGACCTCGCGACCGGGATCTTCACCATGGAGAAGGTGGACCTGGTGCTGCCCGACGTGATCCCCATCGTCATCCGGCGGGAGTATCGGCAGAACGACGCGGTGGCGCGAGGCGGTGAGTATGGCGTGGGCAATTTGACCACGATCACCGATCCCTTGAACCAGACCACCACCCTGACCTACACTGCTTCCGGCCAACCGCTCACGATTACGACGCCGGCCGGAACGACCCGGCTCGGCTATGATCGGGGCGACGTGGCCACGATCACGGATGCCGTGGGGAACACGACCACTCGCTTCACGGACGACGGCGGCCGGCTGACGAGCCTGACGACCGCCCTTGGGCAGCGCACCCGTTTCGAGTACGACGCGCTCAACCAGCTCCGGAAGGTCACCGATCCCTTGGGCGGGCAGACTCAGCTCACCTGCGATCCGAACGGCAACCTCCTCGGCCTCACGGATGCCCGGGGCGGGACCACCAGCTACGCCTACAATTCCATGGACCGCGTGACGACCCGCACCGACCCGCTCCTGCGCCCAGAGAGTTACGGCTACGATGGCAACGGCAACCCGACCGCCCTCACCGACCGAAAGGGCCAGCAGGCAAACCGGTTGTACGATGCCCTCGACCGCCTGACCCAGGTGAGCTACCAGGACGGCTCGACGACGTCCTTCACGTGGGATGCGGGCAACCGCCTCACGCAAATCGTGGACTCGCTGGCGGGCACCATCATCCGCGGCTACGACATGCTCGACCGGCTGATCCAGGAGGTCACGGCCCAAGGCACGGTCAGCTACACCTAAGGCGCGGCCGGCCGGCGGACCAGCCTGACGGTGCTGGGGCAGCCGACCCGGAGCTACACCTACGACGCTGCCGACCGCCTGACCCAGATCACGCAAGGCGCGGCCACCGTCACCCTGGCCTATGACCCGGCCGGCCCCGGACGAGCCTGTCACTGCCCAACGGGGTGAGCACCGAGTACGCCTGGGACGCAGCCTCCCGCCTCACGGGCCTGACCTACAAGAACGGCCCGAACGTCCTCGGCACCCTGATCTACGGCTACGACGCCGAAGGTAACCGAACGCTTCTGAACGGCACCTGGGCGCGCACGGGCCTGCCGCCCGCCCTCGCGGCCGCCACCTACGACACCGCGAACCAGCAGGTGACGGTCGGGGGCCAGGCGCTGACCTATGATCTCAGCGGCAATCTCACAGGCGACGGCACGACGACCTACACCTGGGATGCCCGGGATCGGCTGGTCGCCCTGACAGGCCCCGGGGTGACGGCGTCCTTCAGCTACGACCCGCTGGGGCGCCGCCTCAGCAAGACCATCAACGGCACGGCGACGAGCTTCCTCTATGACGGGCGGAACCCGTTGCAGGAACAACAGGGGGGCAGCCCCGTGGCCAATCTCCTGACGGGCCCGGGGATCGACGAGTACTTCACGCGCGCCGATGCCGCCGGGACCCAAGCCTTCCTGACGGACGCGCTCGGCTCCACCATCGCCCTGACGGACGTCGCGGGGACCGTGCCCACGAGCTACACGTATGAGCCCTTCGGCCACACCACGCTCATCTGCGCGGCCACCACCAACTCCTTCGAGTACACGGGGCGGGAGAACGACGGCACGGGGCTCCACTACTACCGGGCGCGCTACTACCACCCCCGCTTCCAGCGCTTCCTCAGCCAGGACCCGATCGGGCTCAGAGGGGGACCGGATCTGTATTCGTATGTCCGCGGCAATCCCCTGAGATGGGTTGATCCGCTCGGGTTGGACCTCACCATAAGCGAGTACGACTGCTGTTGGGGTTTCCGACACATTGACCTCCAAGCGCGGAACAACGCTGACCCGGGCAGCTTCTATCGCCGATGAGTTGCCTGCTGGCGCGTGTCAGCTGTGTCGTCTTGCTCCCGGTGATGGCATTCGGATGCGTGCGCTCAGCGGGGGAAGATTCCGTACCGTCGGGCGGGCGGGTCACGATCATCGGGCAGCCTGAGCAATTCATGATGGGCGGCGGGCTGGTCTTACTGCCCGACCGGAGCACCCTACTGCTTGGTAAAGTCAGAGATGCCTCGACAAAAGACTGGAACGCCATCGTTACAAAGATTGACCAGAAGGGAACGACACTCTGGCAGACGATCCTCCCTCAGAAGCAATCATTCTTCCGCCACGGGGTCCCGACGAAGTCAGGCGGTGCGATCGTCGCCGGTGAAGCCATCGCGAGTGGAGCGAGTCTGCAGGACGGTCGCTCGACTCTTGTCGCCAGGATCGGACCTCAAGGGCAGCTCGAATGGGCGAACCCAATTTTCCCTGGAACCAACTCAATAGCATGGGCGATCACGATCGCTCGGGATGATACCGTGGTGATCGCGAGCGTCGTGGAGCATACCGGGAGGAAGAGTACGATTTTCATCGCGAGAGTCACGCTGGATGGAACGGTGCTGTGGCAGCGAGACCTCGGTCCGGGCCTTACCGACTATGTACTTGTCATTCGTGAACTACGCGGCGGCGGGTTCATCCTGGGCGGCTACCTCGGCCTAGCCCGAGTTGACAACTCGGGTCACGTGCAGTGGCATCGAGAGAGCACGGATGGTGGCGAACGTCTGGATGTTGCTGCTGTAGTCGAGCTACCAGATGGGGACCTCCTCGCAGGCGGCCATGGATCCTCCCGAGGTGGGGGGGGAGGTCGTCCCGTGTTGATCAGGCTTCGCTCGACCGGAAGTGTCGTGTGGATGAAGGACCTCGCCGAGCCGGGCCTGGATAGCGTGATTGGACTATGGTTGTCTCCTCAGGGCGGCGCCACTCTCGGCGCACGATCACCCGCGGATGATCGCGACCTCTGGCTGGGACGATTCGATTTCGACGGACGGTGCATGGCCAAGGAGGTCTTTCGTGTGGCCCCCGGCGTGACCGCAATCGATGCAGATCTGATTGGTGCAGACCTGCTCGTGGCTGGTGGAATGTTCCCCTTCGACTCCCCTGATGCGGGGAAGTTGTGGCTGTTCACGGCAAACCCCCGCAGGCTTGGGAGATCCATGGCCGGAGGCTGTTGACTTGTAGGCGTGCGGCATCACTGGACCGTTCGGCCGCGACCCTCACCTACACTGCCACCCGCCGGCGAAGCGACTCAGACTTCGATGAGCGCGAGGTCGCTCGCCATCTCGACCGGCCCACCGAATCCCGCGCGGGCCTCGACCAGCATCGGTTCTGCCAGATGATCGGCCGGTACATGGGTCAGGATCAGGCGACCCACTCCCGCCTCCGCCGCGATCCGGGCTGCGTCCCCGGCCGTTGAATGACCGTGCGCGTGGATCTCGGCGGCTTGCGCATCGAGGCCCCCCGACTCGTGAATGAGGACCTCGGCCCCGCGGGCTGCCTCGATCAGCCGCTTCGTGGGCCGGGTGTCGCCGCTGTAGACGAGCCGGGCGCCATCCCGCTCCACCAAACACCCCATCGCGCCGGCGCCCGGGGGCTCGTGATCGACCAGAAACGTCGTCAACTGGGCCCCGCCCCGCAGCTCTGTAGGCTCTCCATCGGCAACTTCGACCCACCGGAGCTTGTCACCGAAGAGCTTCGGCACCGCGGTGGCGACGGCGTCAAATAGCTGCCCGATGTCGGCAAGAACGAGCCGGGCAGCGTACACACGGGTCTCGTCGCTCGGTGGGTGCCTCTGACTGCGCAGCGCCCTGATGATGCTCCAGAGCAGAAGCGGTTCCAGGCCCCCCATGTGGTCCATGTGCTGATGACTCACGAAGATATCGCGGACCTCGGCGGGGTCGCGTTTGGCGGCAATAAGTAGACGGACGATGTCCAGGCCGGCCCCCGTGTCGAGCAGGATCCGCCCTCCCCTTGCTCCCTCGCCCCACTCGACGAGCACGCCTGCCTGGTGCCGCGCTTCGTTCGCCGCTCCACCGGTTCCGAGCAGGCACACACGCATCCGTGAGCCCACGGGCTCCTCCTCGGGGAATGCTGACGCTCCTCTAACGGACTGTGGCTGGCAGTGGAGCAGCAAACCGCAGCCGGGTCAAGAGCCCGCGCGTTGGCTCCCGGTCGCCCTAGGGCGACTCGACCCGGGCCGACTGCACGAAGTCGAAGGCGAACACGCTCACCCGATAGCTCGGCGCCGGCCGGCGAATGGGAACCTCGAAGTACGTGCGTGAGAAGCCTGGCAGGTTGCTGCCGCCCAACCACTCCACTCGCTGGGCAACGATCTGACCCGATGAGTCGAGGCTGTCGACGAGGAGCTGAACCTGCGTCGCGGTCACGCCATAACTGCTCACAATGTAGCCACTCAGGTGCGGTTGACCTCGCCGCTCGTACCGCTCCCAGCTCACCGTGAAGTAACGCTCCCACGCGGGGAAATGTGGGGTGAGGGATTGAGCGGCCACGTCGGTCGCGGCCGCGAGCAGGCCCACCAGAGCCGCAATCATGAGTACTCGTACACGCATCAGCGTCTCCTTTCGAGTGTCGACGACATCTGCTGCGGCGCGCCCTCAGGGCCCCCGCCTTAATTGAAGGAACTCGCTCGGCTGTCCGCCGGTTCCCGCTCACTTGTCATCTGCCGCCTGTTTCTCCGAAGCCCGCATTTGACCTATCCCTGGCGATCTGGCAGGATCGCTTCGATGGTAACCGCCGTCTTCCGCGCTGTGACGATGGGCCCAAGGGCAGCGCCACGCTTGAGAACGGCCTCTACGTCTCTTACGCCCTCTTCCTCGTCTAGGTCGCCTAGCTGAGGATGAAGATGGCGCAGATCGAGGACACGCATGTCTGATAACTGGGGGAAGGGCGCATGAGTCGCCGCGGCAGGTTCGTGACCGGCGGCCTTGTCATCGTCGCGGCCATCGCCTACCTTATCTGGTCTGGTGTGAGCCAGTCCGTCGTCTACTTCGTCACGCCGAGCGAGCTCCTGGCTGCGCCTACGCCGAGCAAGACGTACCGCCTCGGCGGTCTCGTCCAGGCGGGGTCGCTCAAGTGGGAGCCCAAGAGCCTGGATCTCTCCTTCACGCTCTCCGACGGCAAGGCGAGCGTGCCCGTCAGGCACAAGGGCGCGCCGCCCGACCTCTTCGCCGAGGAGCGGGGCGCCGTCGTCGAAGGCTCCTGGACGAAGGACGGCTACTTCAAAGCCTCGCTGATCCTGGCCAAGCACTCCGAGGAGTACAAGGCGCCCCACGACGGCGCCCAGCCGGGGTACAAGGAGTTGATGAAGAGCCTGCGCGGAGAGAGTAAGTGATTCCGGAGCTGGGATACGGCGCGACCGTCGCCGCGTTCGTGCTTGCCCTCTGGGGAGCCGGTGCCGCGGCGGCGAGCGCCCGCACGGGGCGCGGGGCGCTCCTCCGCTCGGGAGAGCGGGCCGCGATCGGCGCCTGGGCGCTCATCACCGTCTGCATCGCCCTCATGATCTACGCCTTCCTGACCTTCGACTTCTCGGTGCGGTACGTCGCCATCAACACGAACCTCGGGACGCCCTTCTACTACCGGATCACGGCGCTCTGGGGGGCGCTGGAGGGCTCCATCGTCCTATGGTCCTGGATGCTGGCGATCTACACGCTGATCGTGGTCATCCGGTACCGGCGCAGCCAGCCCGAGCTCTATCCGTGGGTGCTGTCGGTCATGCTCGGCATCCTCGCCTTCTTTCTCCTCATCATGACGATCCCGGCGCCCCCCTTCGAGCGCCTCACGCCGATCCCGGCCGACGGCCGCGGCCTCAACCCGCTGCTGCAAGACGCGGGCATGATCACCCACCCGGTCGCCCTCTACCTCGGCTTCACCGGCTTCACAGTGCCCTTCGCCTTCGCCATGGCAGCGCTGATCGTCCGGCGCACCGGCGAGGAGTGGATCACCATCACGCGGCGCTGGACCATCATCGCGTGGTACTTCCTCTCGCTCGGGCTCCTCATCGGCGGCTGGTGGAGCTACCACGTGCTGGGCTGGGGCGGCTACTGGGCGTGGGACCCGGTCGAGAACGCGGCCTACATGCCGTTTCTCACCGCCACGGCGTTCCTGCACTCGGTGATGGTCCAGGAGCGGCGCCGCATGCTCAAGCTC
>JACORX010000474.1 GCA_016179165.1 Candidatus Rokuibacteriota bacterium
GAGCTGGCCAGGGACATCGACGGGACCACGCTCGCCAAGACCATCCTCAAGGAGCGCGATACCTGCTACGCGTGCGTGGTGAAGTGCAAGCGCACGGTCGAGGTCCACGAGCCCGGTCTCGACATCGACCCGGTCTACGGCGGTCCCGAGTACGAGACGCTGTCCCTCTTCGGCTCCATGTGCGGCGTGGGCGACCTCAAGCTCCTCTCGAAGGCCTCCGCCGACGCCAACATGTACGGCATGGACACGATCTCGGCCGGCGGGACCATCGCGTGGGCGATGGAAGCGAAGGAGAAGGGCCTCTTCGACGACAAGGGGCTCGGTCTCGCCTTCGGCGACGGCCAGTCCCTCCTCCGCGCCATCGAGGCGATCGCGCTCCGGCGCGGCGGCGGCGATCTCCTCGCCGAGGGCAGCCTCCGCGCGGCGAAGACGCTCGGCCAGGCGGCGGTCGATCTCACCGTCACCGTCAAGGGCCAGGAGCTGCCGGCGCACATGCCGCAGGTCAAGCGCTCGCTCGGCCTCGTCTACGCCGTCAACCCCTTCGGCGCCGACCACCAGTCCTCGGAACACGACTCGGCGCTCCGGAACAAGCCAGGCTCCCTCCAGCACGGGCGGCTCGAGAAGCTCGACATCGCCGCGAGCCTGCCGGCCACGGATCTCTCCGACGGGAAAGTCCGCTTCGCCTACCGCTCGCAGTGCTTCTACTCCGCCCTCGACACGCTCGGGCTCTGCCAGTTCGTCTGGGGTCCCTCGTGGCAGCTCTACGGCCCCTCGGAGACGGTCGAGCTGGTGCGCGCGGGCACCGGGTGGCAGGCGACGATGGACGAGCTGCTGGAGATCGGCGAGCGAAAGATCGCGCTCATGCGCGCCTTCAACGCGCGCGAGGGCATCGGGAAGGACGCCGACGTGCTGCCGAAGAAGCTCTTCCAGCCCCTCGTCGGCAAGGGCCCGTCGGCGGGGGTGGCGCTGACCACCGACGAGTTCGAGCACGCGCGCGAGAGCTACTACGGGCTCGCGGGCTGTGATCCCGCGACGGGCTACCCGACAGCGGCCAAGCTCCGCGCCCTCGGCCTCGACTGGCTCGCCGACAAGGCGCCCGCCGCGCGCTGATCGTGAGCGCCGTAGCAGCCTGCAACAGCCACGGGCGCTCGCTTCCTGCATCGAACTCCCACGAGAGAGGTGCGCGATGGTCAAGATGATTATCTGTCTGCGGCGGCGACCCGAACTTTCCCCGGAAGCCTTCCGGCAGCATTGGCGCGACATTCACGCGCCCATCGTCGCCAAGCATGCGACCACCTTGGGCATCAAGCGATACGCCCAGGTCTATGCTCTCGAGGCGGCTCCGACGGGTGGCCGCCCGGAGGGGTTCGACGGGATAGGCGAGGTTTGGATCGAGAGCATCGAGGCGTTCCGAGCGGCGGCGGCAACGCCCCAGGGCGCCATCGCCGCCCGGGAGCTTCGCGAGACCGACGCGTTTCTCACCGACCTGTCGCGCTCGCCGCGGACCTTCGGCACGGAGATCCCGATCATCAGCTAAGCCCGTCCCGACATGCACTGAGGAAAGCGACATGCGCTACGACCTGATCATCGTCGGTGGCGGTCTGGCGGGCTCGGCGCTAGCCAAGGGTATGGCGGAAGGCGGGGCGCGGGTGCTTGTGCTGGAGCGTGAGAGGGAGTTTCGAGACCGAATCCGGGGCGAAGGCATGCATCCGTGGGGGGTGCCTGAGGTACGCGCGCTGGGTGTCTACGATGCCCTGAAGGCTGGAGGGGCCGTTGATATCCCATGGTGGGCAAGCTATCGCGACGGCGCGCTCATGACGCGGCGGGATCTCATCAAGACCACACAATCTCGGACGGGTGCCCTCAACTTCTCTCATCCTGCGATGCAGGAAACCCTATTGCGCCGGGCTGCGGCGGCCGGCGCCGAGGTCCGACGCGGCGCCGGCGTAACGATGGTGTCGCCCGGGAACCCGCCTTCGGTGCTCCTTGGCCAGGATGGCCGTACCGAGACGCTCGAAGCGCGCGTTGTAGTAGGCGCGGACGGTCGGCGCTCCCAGGTACGACGCTGGGGCGGCTTCAAGATCCACCAGGACCCGAAATGGCTGGCTATCTCCGGCGTGCTATTGACCGGCATGAGAGCCGAGGACGATGCCGTCCACGTGTTTCGCCCGTCGTGGTTTGGGCAGTCCGTTCTCCTCTTTCCCCTCGGTGGCGCTCGCTGTCGGGCGTACTTCGCGACCGGCCGCCGTTCCGACCACAGCTGGCTCAGCGGAAGCGGTCACCTGCCGGAATTCGTTACCCGGTGCGTCGAGTCTGGCGTTCCTGCGGAATGGTTCTCGGGTGCGGAACTTGCCGGTCCCCTGGCGACCTTCGAGGGGGCAGACTCCTGGGCTGAGAGCCCATACAAGAACGGCGTGGTGCTCGTGGGAGACGCTGCAGCGTCGAGCGATCCCTGTTGGGGCTGTGGTCTTTCCCTAATGTTTCGCGATGTGAGAACACTGCGGGATCGACTGGTCTCCACCGAGGACTGGCACACAGCCGCATCCCAGTACGCGCTCGAGCACGACAAGTACTACGGTGCGCTACGCACCATCGTGTCTTGGTTAAGGACGGTGCTCTACGGTCTCGGATCCGATGCGGACCGTATCCGAGCACACGCCCTACCGCGGTTTGCTGACGGTTTGGGTCCAGACCTGGTCGGCAGGGGACCGGATAACCCGGCTGACGAGGCCGCTCGCATCCGATTCCTCGGGGTCTGAGTGCTATCCCCTCACCCCGCGTTCTACCCGAGGGCGTCCCAGCAGAGGCGCGACATCCTGCCGATGAGCTGGTAGGCGGCCGCGAAGCCCGGGGTGCCGTCGGGCAGCTCGGCTGGCACGTGCTCCGTGTAGGCGGTCAGGATGAAGAGCGGCTCGCCGTCCTTGTAGACGATGCCCGCGTCCATGAAGCCGCGCGAGCCCGTCCCCGTCTTGTGGGCGACCTTGGTGCCGAGGGGAAGCTGGGACGGCAGGCGGGTCTTGAGCTTCTGCCACGACAAAATGTCGAGCGCCAGGCGGCAGAGCTCGGCCGTCGAGCCGAGCGTGGCAGCCGCGGCCTTGTCGGAGGCGCCGCGGAGAATCATCTCGAGCAGCATCCCCTGGTCGTTGGGTGTGGTCGTCGTCACCTGATCGAGCGTGTGGTCGGGGCCGAGCCGCGGCGGAATGCCGAAGCGGTGGATGGTCCGCGTCATGCCGACCGACTCGCAGAAGCCCTGGACGTTGCCGAGCCCGACCAGGTCGACCACGGTGCCCGTGCACGTGTTGTCGCTCACGATGATCATCTGCACGAGCGCGTCGCGGAAGGTGATCCAGAAGCCGGGCGTCATGTGCTGGAAGGTGCCCGAGTCGTTATCCTGGTACCTGGCCTCGATCGTCACCTTCTGGTCCAGCGCGAGCTTGCCGTCGTGCACGGCCTTGAGCGCGGCCATCAGGATGGAGATCTTGCGCGTGCTGGCCGAGGGCACGGGCACGTCCCCCAGCCGGTTCGCTGTCCTGCCGGATTTTAGATCCTTCAGATACCAGCTCGTCTGAAACGGCAGGGCGTCGCAGAGGGCGTTCATCTGCTTGACGAGAGCGTCCATGGCGGTCTCCTCGAGATACGTTAACGGCCTCGCGGTCACGCGGGCCCCGCGAATCCGATGTAGGCGCCGCACGCGTGCTCCGGCCCCACCAGCATGGCCTGCTCGCCGGTGTTGCGGACGCCGCGGACGGGGGGCGGGACGCCGTGGTCCGCCATCCAGCGTGCGGCGGCGTCCATGCTGCTGGCGCGGTACAAGACCTGGAACGGCCCCGGCCCGCGCCGGCTGAGGGCCTCGGCAGCGGGACCAGCTTCCGCTGGCTGAGCCACCGTCAGCCCCGTCGGCCCGATGTCGAACACGGCCATGTCGGCCTTGATGACCGAGCCGCGCTGGATCTTGGGCACTGGCATCCCGAGCACGCGTGCGTAGATTTCAGCGGATGCGGTGACGTCAGGGACTGCGATGTACGCGCGGTCGATACGAAGCACGCCGTTGGGGTGCTGGCCCGCGCGCGGCACCTGGGCACGGCGCTCGGCGAGCGGGGTCAGGTGCTGGATGAAAAACACGGGGAGCGGGTTTCGCTCTCCCAGCACTGCCGCCTTCCACCGCAGATCCTGCCCTCCCGGCGGCCGCCGCGCACCCGGAGCGGGGTCGCTGACGTCCACGCCGCGCTGGCGCATCGTGACAACCTCGGCCGCCAAATCGTCGCTCTGCACGACGACGTAGCGGAACCCGCCGCCGGCGGCTAGGAAATCCAGGAGGGACGGCCCCGCGTTGTCGGCGGCCGCTCGAGCCGCCAGGTATTCGGCCCGGTCGCTCACGCTCATCAGCTCCAGGTAGTCTTCGCCGTGAAACGCGATGGCGTTGTGCGTCCCCTTGCCCGGGTGGGCGCCGCCCGGATAGATGTTGAATCCGATGCGCGTGTAGGCGTCGATGCCCTGCTCGAGGCTCGGGACGCAGATCATGACGTGATCGATCCGGGTCAGCATCGCGCCGATCCTGCCAGATGGCGACGGCCCAGTCAAACCCGGACCCTCGACAACCGGAGCCTCGAGGTGCTCCCGGCCCCTTTTACAGGGTCATGTCAGGCAAGGCTGGTGGCTCGGCTCGCGCCGCAGCACCGGCAGCACCGGCGGATGGGGCGCCGGCCCTGGGGGCCTGTAGCAGCGCGCCGAGATCAGAAGCCCTGCTCCCAGGGGATACTGAGCCGCGTCGCGACGTTGATGAGACCGACCATGCTGTAGGTCTGAGGAAAGTTCCCCCACAGCTCGCCGGTGCTCGGATCGATGTGCTCCGACAGCAGCCCGTGACGGTTGCGGCGGGCGAGCATGGTCTCGAACAGCGCGCGCGCCTCCTCGCGCCGGCCGAGCACGACGAGCGCCTCGATGTACCAGAAGGTGCACACGACGAAGGCATTCCGCGGCACGCCGAAGTCGTCGGTCTCCCGGTAGCGGTATACGAGGTCGCCCCGGCGCAGGTCGCGCTCCACCGCCGCGACGGTGGCGGCAAAGCGCGGGTCGTCGACTCGGACGAATCCAAGCTCGGCGAGCAGCAGCAGGCTGGCATCGAGCGCGTCGCCCCCGAACGTCGATACGAAGCTCCGGCGCTCTCCGCTCCACGCCCGGGCGCAGATCGTGTGGTGCATGGGGTCGGCTTGCGCGCGCCAGTGCCACGCGCGATCGGCAAGCCCGAGGCGTGCGGCGATCTTTGCCAGGCGATCGCAGGCCACCCAGCACATCACGCTGGAGAACGTGTGCACGCGCACCGCACCGCGCAACTCCCAGGGCCCGGCGTCGGGCTCCGCGTAGACGGCGGCGGCATGGGTGCCGAGCGTCTCGAGCTGGTGAAAGAGGCCCTCGCTCCCGGCGTGCGGGAGCCGTCGGTCGAAGAACACGTGCGTGACCGCGAGGATCGCCGACCCGTAGACGTCGTTCTGGACCTGCCGGTACGCTCCGTTGCCGACCCGCACCGGCCCCATCCCCCGGTACCCGGGAAGCCACGGGATCTCCCGCTCCGCCGTCTCCGTCTGTCCGCTGACACCGTACAGCGGCTGCAGGTGCCCGCCCGCCCGCGCGGCCACATTGATGATGTAGTCGAGGTAGCGCTCCATGGTCCGGGTGGCGTTGAGCCGATTCAGCGCGTTCACGACAAAGTAGGCGTCACGCAGCCAGCAGTAGCGGTAGTCCCACGTGCGAGCGGTCCCGGTGGCTTCGGGGATGGATGTCGTCATCGCCGCGATCACCGCCCCCGTGTCGTCGAAGGCGTTCAGCTTGAGGGTGATGGCGGCCCGGATGACCGCGGCCTGCCACTCATACGGGATGGACAGGTCACGTACCCAATCGTGCCAGTATTCGACGGTGTTCTCGAAGAAGCGGCGGGCCACGTCGAACACGGAGTCCTGGAGCGTCTCATCGGTGCCCAGCACGAGGGAAAAGCTATCGCGCAGGACGAAGGGGATCTCCTCGAGGATCGCGGTGATCGAGCAGTCGGTGGTGACCCGAAACACGAGCTCGTCGCCCAGGTAGCGGATGTGGTTGGAACCGTGGGTAGCGGCGGGGCGGCACCGCCCGAAGTCGGTTGCGGGCCGGATCCGCACGCGCACGAGCGGGCTGCCCGACAGCCGGCGCACCGTGCGCACCAGCGTCATCGGGCAGAACAGGCGCCCGAAGTGGCGGAAGCGGGGTGCGAAGTCCACGACCTCCACCGCGCCGCCCGACGCATCGAACAACCGGGTCACGAGGACGGGGGTGTTGACGAGGTACTCCTGCTCGACGCGGTCGAGGCCGGCCAGGGTAACTGAAAGGAACCCGAAGTCCTGGTCGCTACCGGTGGGCTCGCACAGGAGCGCGCAGAATACCGCGTCGCCGTCGAAGCGGGGCAGGCAGGCCCAGACGATATCGCCGGTGGCGCTCACCAGGGCGCCCACGTGGGAGTTGCCGATGAGCGCGAAGTCGAGGCTGGTCACAGCCCGTCGCCGGGGCGATGCCCGGCAAGGCGCCGGGCGCACGCGTCGAGCCACTGGCGGACCGCCGCGGCGTCGGGCAGCCGCCAGCCCGCCGCGGTCTCGCCTGCGCCCACCTTCACCGACAGGCCGCCGTGACGGTTCACTACGGTGAACCCCTGCTCGTCGGTGAGGTCGTCGCCAATAAAGATGGCAACGCGGCCCGCAAACGGCGGCTCGGCCATGAAGTCGGCGATCGCCATGCCCTTGTCCCGCCCGCCCGGCCGGATCTCGTAGACCAGCCGGCCCGGCTGACAGGTCCACGCGGCGCCCAGCGCCCCCGCGGCCCGGGACACCGCGCTCTCGACGGTCTCGCGCAGCTCGGGACGGAGCCGGAAGTGGAGGGCGAGGCTGATGCCCTTGTCCTCGAGCAGCACCCCAGGGTGCTCAGCGGTGAAACCTGCGAGTTCCCCGGCGACGCGCCGCAGCCCGTCGGCGAGCACGGGGTGCAGGTGGTAGGTGCCGTCCGCCCGGCGCCGCTCGGCGCCGTGCTGGCCCGCGGCGGGGAGCACCAGGGGCGCGAACAGCCGGTCCACGTCGCTGACCGCGCGCCCGCTGATGAGGGCCACCGCGCCGTCGCTGGCGTGGACGAGGCGCGCGAGCGTCTCGGTCAGCTCCGGGCTGACGTGGACGCCCGCAGGACGATCAGCATACTCGAGCAGTGTCCCGTCAACATCGAGGAAGAAGGCCCAGCCCGGCCCCGCCTCGGGCGCCGGCCACGGGGGCGGGGTCAGAGGTTCCGACGACCGGACCATCGCGCCTGGGCAACTGGGGGGATCAGGGCCCGTCCGTCCCGGCTCACCGAAGCGGCACCGTCGGGTCCAGACCCCCGCGCCCGCCAACGCGGGCGGCCAGCCGCCGCCGCTGCCGTACGCGCGCGGCGTCGATCAGCATGCGGCCCGCCCAGCGGTACACGTTGAACTCCTGGACCAGGGCGCGCATGCTGCGCATGCGGTCGCGCTGCTCCCCCGGCGTCATGGTGAGAGCGACGTGCAGCGCGGCAGCCGACTGTTCGGTGTCGTAGGGGTTCACGATGAGGGCTTCGGCGAGCTCCCGTGCCGCCCCGGTGAACTGCGAGAGGATCAGCACGCCGCGCTCGTCGTCGCGGGCGGCCACGAACTCCTTGGCCACCAGATTCATCCCGTCGTGCAGGCTGCTCACGTAGCAGAGGTCGGCGGCCCGGTAGTAGGTGTACACCTCGCTCGGGTCGTGGTGCTGCACCCGGAGCACGATGGGCTCGTAGCCAGGGCGCCCGAAGCGCCGGTTCACACGTTCGGCGGCCGCGCGCACCCGGACCTCCAAGCTCTGGTACTCGTCGATGCTCGACCGCGACGGGGCGGCGATCTGCACGAAGGCGAAGCGGCCGTGCCATTCAGGCTCCACCTCGAGCAGCCGCTCGACGGCAGCGAAACGCTCGAGGATGCCCTTGGTGTAGTCGAGCCGGTCCACCCCCACGCCGAGGAGCAGGTCGGCGGGCAACCCCAGCGCGTGCCGGACGTCGGCGCGGCACTGGGCCACCGGCGGCTGCCCGGCCAGGGGCGCGGGCGGCCACTCGATCGAGATCGGGTAGCGATGCACCTCGGTGGCTTCGCCTCCGTAGGAGACGGTGAACGTCTCACGATCGACGCGCGCCTCGAGGTAGCGGTCCACGCTGTCGAAGAAGTTATTGCAGTGGAACTGCGTGTGGAACCCGAGAATGGAAGAGCCGAGGAGGCCCTCCAGGATCTCCTCGCGCCACGGGCAGATGCCGAACGCCTCGGGGTTGGGCCATGGGATGTGCCAGAACGTGACGATGGTCGCCTCGGGCAGGCGCTCGCGGATGAGGCGGGGGAGCAGGGCAAAGTGGTAGTCCTGCACCAGCACGAGCGGGCTGGCGGTCCGCGCCTCCTGCTCGACGACGTCGGCGAAGCGCCGGTTCACCGTTTCGTAGTGACGCCAGTCCGGGGTCCGGAAGGTCGGCCGCGTGTGGGCGATGTGGCAGAGCGGCCACAGGCCCTCGTTGGCGAACCCGTAGTAGTACCCCGCCTCCTCCGCCTCGGAGAGCCAGACGCGGCGGAGGCGGTACTCGGGTGCGCCCGGCGGGACCCGCAACGAGTCGGTGGCGTCTACGGTCTCGCGGTCTGCGCCGCCGGAGCCGTGGGCGATCCAGGTGCCCGCGCACGCGCGCATGACCGGTTCCAGGGCGGTAACGAGGCCGCTCGCCGGGCGCTGGACGTCGATCCGGTCGCCGCGCCGGACGTGAATGTACGGCTCGCGGTTGGAGACGCTCAGGACCTCGTCGCCCTTCAGGTCCTCCCGCAGGATCCGCCTCAGCGCCTCGGGCTCCCAGCGGACCTGCGCCTCATCCCGCGCTCGGCGGTCGGACGCGAGATCCTGCACCAGCGCGGCGAGGTCGCGCGCGATCGGCCGCAGCTCGCGCGCGTGGGACGGGGCCTGCCCCGTCAGCCCCTGCCCGCGGATCAAAGCCGTGGTCCCCGCCATCCAGCCGCGCCAGGAAAGCTCCGCAATGACCACGGTGATCAGCGCCACGACCGCCCCGATGCCCGCGAAGAGGTAGACCACGTAGCGCTTGGTGTCCGCGCTGCGCCGCTCGATGAAGCTCATGTCGTGGACGATCAGCAGCGAGCCGAGGTGCGCGCCGTCCAGGACGATCGGGGCGGTGGCGACGTGGAGGGACCCGCGCGCGTGGGTGACCAGCCGGCCCGCCACCCCCGCGGCCGCCGGCGCGTCCGGGCAGCGCACCTCGGAGGGGAGCAACTCCGTCCGGTAGAGCCGCGCACCGAAAGCATCGCAGTAGCCGAGGGCGAACAGACGTTCATCCTTGATCACCCGGGTGAGAAACGCGTGCACGCGCTGCACGCGGATTCGGTCCCGCGTCTGATCCGTGAGGAGCTCGACGAGCGGCTCCTCGACCGCGGTCGCGACCAGGCGCGCCCGGATGTCGAGGTCGCGGACGAACCAGCGGAGCGTGAGCTCATCCACCAAGGGCACGACGGCGTACGCGATGGCGGCCAGCGCCAGCGCCAGCGGCACGAGGAAACGCAGTGAGCGTCGCATTCAGCGGATCCCGGACTCCGACATCATCGCGCGCGGGACTCTACTCCCCCGACGGCCGATTCATCCCACGATACCGTAGGCCGCAGCCTGCGTCCATTCCATTCGACGGCCGGCGGCGGTGCGTCCGTCCTGCCGGCGCTCCAGCGGACGTCGGCCGCCGCATACCCGTATTCACTCACGCCGACGCCGCGCCTTCTTTTCGCGGTAGAGAGCCTTGAGCCCTGGTGGCGCCGCGAACGTCGTGAGAATCACCACGACCACGAGTGCCGAGTACAAGTCCTGAGCGATCACTCCCGCCGACAGACCGGCCCCGGCGAAAATCAGGCCGACTTCGCCGCGTGGCACCATGCCCACCCCGACCACCCACCGACGTACGGCTTTCTGGTAGACCGCAAGGCCCGCGGCCAGTTTCGAGGCGACCGCGACGGCGGTCAGGAGCATTGCGATGCCGAATTGCGCGTGCTCCGCGAACGGGTTCAGCATCCCGGGCTGGACCTTCATCCCCACGCTGACGAAGAAGATCGGGACGAACAGGTCAGCGACCGGCTTGATGCGGTCCTCGATGTGTTCGCGTCGCTCTGTCGTCGCCAAGACCAGCCCGGCGGCGAACGCCCCAATGATCGTCGCCAGTCCGACCAGGTCCGCGAGCGCGGCAAGCGCCACCGCGAAGACGACCGAGTAGACGATGAGGGTGCCGCGCGCCTTCATCCGTCCTATCCAACCCATGATGGCCGGGGCAAGACGAATCCCGACCAGGATCGCGACCACCAGGAAGACGGTCGCCTTCCCTGTGAGCAGGCCGACGGCGGCAAGGGACACGCCTCCAGTCTGCGCGATCCCTGTGACGACCGCCAGAATGATCAGGCCCAGGATGTCATCCACGACCGCCGCCCCGAGCACCACCCTGGCGGCAGCATCCTGAAGCCGCCCGAGATCAGCGAACACACGAGCCGTGATACCCCCGCTGGTGGCGGTGAGGGTCGCGCCGACGAAGACGGCCAGGAGCGCCGAGTGGCCGAACCAGCGCATGACGCCGAAGCCGAGGGCCAATGGCAGTAGCACTCCGACCACTGCAACA
>JACORX010000457.1 GCA_016179165.1 Candidatus Rokuibacteriota bacterium
CAGTAACCCTCTCCCCCACCGGGGGCGAGGGCAGGGTGAGGGGGCTCAAGGGTGAGGGGTTCATGAAGACCAACTACCGCCTGGAAGGCCCGCGCGATGCGCCCGTCGTCACGCTGACCCACCCGCTCGGCGTCACGCTCGCCCTCTGGGACGACCACGTGGCGGCCCTCGCGAAGCGCTACAGAGTCCTGCGCTACGACGTGCGCGGCCACGGCGGCTCCCAGATCGTGCCGGGCCCCTACACCCTCGAGCAGATGGCGGGCGATCTCTTCGATCTCCTGGATTCACTTGCCATCGAGGAGACGCACTTCGTGGACGTCTCCATGGGCGGGCTCATCGGCATGACGGCGGCGCTCACGCGCCCATCGAGAATCACGAGCCTCGTGCTCTGCGACACGACGGCCTCCTACGGACCCGGCGTGCGTCCGATGTGGGAGGACCGCATCCGCGTGGCCGAGAGCGAGGGCATGACAGCGGCCCTCGTCGACCGCACCATGGCGATCTGGTTCACGGAGGCGTTCCGCACGCGGCAGCCGGACGCGGTCGAGCGCATCGCCGCGATGCTTCGGAAGAGCGATCCGCGTGGCTATGCCGCCGCCATCCGCGCCATCGGCTTCGTGGACCTGAGCAAGCGCATCCGCGCCATCCGGTGCCCGGCGCTGGTCGTGGTCGGCGAGCAGGACCCCGGCACCCCGCCCGCCATGGCCCGCGTCATCCACGAGCGCATCGCGGGCTCAGAGCTGCTTATTCTCCCAGGCGCGATGCACTGCGCCGTCGTCGAAGACGCCGACCGCTTCCTCGCCTCCCTGGTCAATTTCCTCGGAGCGCGGAGTTAGCCCGGCGCGCGGGGACAGTCCAGGAATTGGTCGGCCCGTCTTCGGGGCCCGAGTTGAGAGAAACAGAGGCGGCGGCCCGAGCATTCGGCATGCAGCTTCAATCCGTCGAAGCCAGAGATGGTCACAGGTTTGACCAGGCCTTCGCGGCGATGACCAGGGAGCGGGCCGGGACCCTTATCGTTCGGCCTGACGATCCCGCAGTCGCTGCTGCTTCGGGCGGATCGGGTCATCGAATGACCAAGATCGAACGCGTTCTCAGACCGGTAGTGGCGCCCCGAAAGGTCCACAGGGAAGGATTGGGGTCAGGTCTTGAATTCCGACATTCCCGGCGGCAGATGCGGCGGCCGTCCTGGGTGCCGGCGTCGGGATGACGCCGAACCGTTATCTGTGTCGAGGGCGCCGTCTTCCTCGGCTCTTGGGTGATGGTTTCGCGCGTCGACGGGTAGACGTCTCGGAACGTGGGGCTTTCCGCCGTCCTGCTGCATGCTTCTCGATCGCTGTCACCACCACCGCGAGATCTTCGCCGCCGTGGCCTGCAGCCTGCGCGGCGGCATAGAGACGCTCCGCCAGGTTGGTGAAGGGGAGCGGCGCGCCGACGGCGGCCGCGGCGTCCTGCATCAGGTGGATGTCCTTCATGAAGAGGTCGAGCTTCATCTGGGCGGGGAACTCGCCGCGGAGGATCATCGGGCCGCGGACCTTGAGCATGGCGGAGGTCGCGGCGCTCGAGTTGAGCACGTCGAGCGCGACATGGAGGTCGAGGCCGGCCTTTCGTGCGAGGGTCAAGGCCTCGGCGGCTGCCGCGCTGTGGAGCGCGACCAGCAGGTTGGCGACGAGCTTGAGCGTCATGGCCTGGCCCGCGCGGCCGATGTGGACCACGCGCGGCAGAACCGACTCGAGCACGGGGCGCCAGCGCTCGTAGAGGACCCGCTCGCCCCCTACGATGAAGCTGCTGTCGCCGCGCTCGATCATGGAGGTGGTGCCGCTGACGGGGCAGTCGAGGAAGCCGAGGCCCCTGCCCGTGACCTCGCGCGCGAGCCGCTCGGTGAGCGCCGGGGAGATCGTGCTCATCTGGATGACTGTGAGGCCCGGCCGCCCGCCGGCCAGGATGCCGTCGCGTCCGAGCACGGCCGTCTCGGCTGCCGCGAGCGAGGGCAGGAGCGTGCAGACAGCATCGACCGATTGGGCGACGGCGGCGGCCGAGGGGGCGGCCTTGCCGCCCATGGCGGTGAGGGCTGCAACGCGGGTAGGCAGGATGTCGAAGCCGACGACGGCATGGCCCGCCTTGATGAAGCGCGCGGCGATGGCGGAGCCGAGGAGACCGACGCCGACGACGCCGACGGTGATCATGGAGTCACCGGCCCCTCACCCTGCCCTCTCCCCCGGTGGGGGAGAGGGGATCGAAAACCTCGCGCATGAATGTCTCCTTGTCGAGCCTCGGAGGGGTGTTTACCTGCCGAGCGCGTGGAAAATATCCTCGGTGCCGAGAGGCCAGCCGGTGGCGGCGGCCATGAGCCGGAGCGCGAAGCGGTGCATCTCCTCCCCGTCCATCGAGTCCACGGCCTCGCTGGCGATCACCACGCGAAAATCGAGGTTGGTGGCTTCGAAAGCGGCGCAGAGAACGCAGGTGGTCGTATTGATGCCTGCCAGGATCACCGTGTCCACGCTGAGCCGGCGCAGGAGGAACTCGAGATCCGTGCCGTGGAAGGAGCTGTAGCGTTTCTTGCCGCGCACGATGAGATCACTCGGGTCCAGCAGCTCGGGGATGATCTCCGTGCCCGGGCCGCCGGCGAGGTTGTGGCCGAGGATACCGCGCCGGGCCTTCCCGGGATCATCGTGAGCGGCTTTCCAGAATGGGTTGGCCGAGATCTCGCCGGGATCCCGGTACTCGGTGACGACGTGAATGACACGGACCGCGCGCTCGCGCAAACCCACCAGGAGCGCGGCGGCGCGCTTGATCACCGGGCCGCAGCGCTCGGCGGGCAAGGGGAGCGTGGCGACCGAGGGGTCGAGATGCCCGCGGTGCATGTCGATCGCGATTGCCGCGGTCGTCTTGGGATCGAGTCGGATCATGGATGGGCGCCCGGGAGACAAGTAGCACAGCGCGCCAGGGGATGGCAACCGGCCTGCCCTGCGGCGGCCAGCTCCGCTTCCGGTGGTCCGGTCATCGCTGCGGGTCCTGCAAGTAGGGAATCGGGCCAGCGTATTCGGCCCGCAGGGGCGCCCATCGAAGCGCCCAGATCTGCGCGAGTGTCCCGGCGAGCTGAGCCAGATGGATGCGGTCGTGGGCCACCCATGCCGCGAGGATGTCCAGCCCCGAGAGGCGCCCGAGCCGACGGTGAGGCCGCGATCCCGTCAGGGTATCCGGCGCGACGGAAGCGAGCAGGTCGAGGCTGGCCTGGCGGCGCACCCGAAGCGCCTCAAGCACATCGGGCAAATTCGCGTCGTGGTAACGCCGCTCTTTGGCCCAGCGCTCCGGAGCGATCGGCGCGAATTCGCCCGCGCCGTCCACGATGACGCGCAGGCGGGCGCCGAAGTCTTCGGTCTCCTCATCGCGCAGGTGGCAGAGGATCTCGACCGGCGACCACTCGTCCGGCGCCGGTCGCGTCCGTGCGTCCGACGGATCGACACCGGCCAGGAGGGCCTCCAGTACCGCGGGCAACCGCCCCAGCTCGCGGCGCGCTTCCGCGAGGAGCATATCGCTCATGGGCTCACACCTTCTCGATCCGCATGGCGCCCCCATTCGCTGCATGGGACAGATAGCATACACAAAGCGCCGGTGCTAGTCTTGACCGCCGGGAATGACCGCCGGGAAAGGAGACCCCATGGGCCGCGTCGTCGATCTCTCCGTCACCGTGGACTCGAGCACCATGAGCCCACCTTCCACCAACATGCGGCTCGAGGTCACGCCGCACAATCGGGGCCCCGGCTTCTGGCAGGTCTCGAGCGTGCACCAGAGCCTCCACACCGGGGCGCACATCGACTCGCCGCTCCACGTCTTCAAGAACGGCATCACGACCGCGGAGATCTCGCTCGACCAGGTCATGGGAGAGGCGCTGGTCGTGGATCTCTCCTGGGCCGGCGCGAATCATGCGATCACGATCGACGACCTCAAGAAGGCCGGCGCCGGCGACGTCAAGCGCGGGGACATCGTCTTGTTGCGCACGGACTGGACGGACAAGATGTACGGCACGTGGCCCGACTACTTCACCCAGTCGCCGTACTTTCCCCCCGAGTCCGCGCAGTGGCTGGTGGACCGGGGCCCCAAGAACATCGGCTTCGATTTCTTCGAGGAGTACTGCGCGCGGCTGGCCGACTTCACCTCCGAAGACTTCGCGATGCACCGGGTCATCCTCGGCGCGGGCGTGGTCATCATGGAAGGGTTGACCAATTTGAGCGCGCTGCCCCGGCGCCGAGTCGACTTCGCCGCGCCCTTCTACAAGATCGCGGGTACCGAGGGGGCGCCCGCGCGGTTCTTCGCCACCGTGTAGTCAGAGAAGGGTCCTGTCGAGAGAGGTAATGAAATGGATCCCCGGGATCACCTTCTGGCTCAGCCGTTCGTCATTCGTGATGAACAGGTCGACACGGGCTTTGACGGCACACGCCAGCTGGATGGCATCCGGTGGGCGGATGCCGCGGTCTTGGCGGATGGCCGCGTACGCTCGCGCGGCAGAGTGGTCGAATGGCACGATAACCGCTCCTGCGCTTATGGCTTGCTCGTACTCTTGCTGCAGGGCAGTGTCCCCAGCTTCAGTCGGCTTGACCAGGATCTCCCCCAACGTCAGCGCCGACGTGTAGAGTTCGTCACCGCGCGTGAGCATGCGCTCGCGAAGGCTCACGACAGTCCTGGCGCGCTCTCCCGATCCCTCCATCAGGTAGATGAAGAGGTTTGTGTCCCAGAAAACCCGGCTCATCCCCACCCCTCGCGCAGATGGCGGACATAGTGGTCCGGATCCTCCCCTGACCAGATGTGTGCGCCTAGGCCGCGGAGTTTCAGGATGGGGTCGGCCCTCTCCTCTGCGACCACGCTTCGCACGTACTCGGACGAGTACCAGTCGAGTAAATAGTGGTACTCGGCCGGCAAGTCCTCTCGGGTAGGAGTCGTCTTGGAACCGGCCCGGTCCGGGTGATAGGTATCGCCCGGTCGAAAGAGACGTCGGATCTTGCCGTTTGCGTAGAGCATTCGATACCGTCCCGGGTTCGGCGGGCGGTTGGCCACACTATGCTGGACCGCATGTTGGTGGATGCCCGGACGGAGCCTCCCATGGATGCCTTCCAGTTGGACGCGCTTCACGATCTCGTCCGGAGTGAAGCCTTCGCGCTCCGGATGTTCGCGATGCAGCAGGGCTGCCGCCACCCAGACCTCGTCAGCGACCTTGATATGCCTCGTGTGTATCGTGGGCATGGGCTCCTCTTTGAGTCATATAACTAAACTAAGTAAAGATTGTTGTCAATTTGGGGACTTGTAAGGCCATGGCTAGGTACGCTGATCCAGCCACCACGGAAATTCAGACAAGGTGGTGGGGAGACCCAAGCCCCGAGGCTGGCGTCGTTCTTGATGGCCGTGTAGGCTTTGGCCCGGGAGGATCTAACCCATGGAGAAATTCGAGTACTTCAGCGGGATCCCCGAGGTCGGGATCGTGCCGCGCGCGCCGCACGCGGGGCCCCTCATGCGCCATGTGTACGAGCAGGAGCACGGCCGTGGCGGCTTCGCCGGCAAGGTCAGCCACACCTACCACCTCTACCCGCCCACCAACTGGCTGCCCGAGGAGAGCCGGCTGCTCGACGGCGCGGGCTTTGCGCCGCACTGGGAATCACCGCTCCGTCCCGTCGGCGGCGTCCACCACGCCCTCGGCGTGCTCGAGCCCGAGGCGCCGCGCGACGTCTATCGCGGCATGGGGCGCCTGATCGCCAACGCGACAGCGGCGATGAACGTGACGGCGCCGGTGGCGCCCATGGACTACTTCTTCGAGCACCACTCGGCCACGCTCGTCTTCTTCGTCCACGAAGGCTCGGGTACGCTCGAGACCACGTTCGGCCCCATCGCCTACCGCAAGGGCGACTTCCTGATCATCCCCAAGGGCATCACGCACCGCTTCGAGTGCGACCAGGGCCCGCAGTACTACTGGGCGTACGAGAGCTTCGCGGGCGACCCGGAGAAGGCCGAGGCCGTGACGACGGGGCAGTTCCTCACCCACAGCCGGAGAGACTACAAGTTCCCGCGCTCGCTCGATTCGCGCAACGAGGCCGGGCGCTTCGAGATCGTCTCGAAGACCGACGGCACCTACGCGCGCCGGGTGCACCCGACGCATCCCTTCGACGCGGTCGGCTGGCGCGGGACCTATCTGCCGTACAAGTTCGCCGTCGAGGACGTGCGCCCGCTCGTCGCCGACCGGTCGCACGTGCCGCCCTCCGGCCACACGGTCTTCCTCCTGCCCGGTTGCTACATCTGCGTCTTCACCGTGCGCTCGGCCGAGAAGGAAGGGCTCTGGGTGCCCTTCTTCCATAAGAATCTCGACTACTGCGAGACCCTCGGCTACCACGCCGGCCGCTTCTTCAGCCGCGGCGGTGTCTTTTCCGAGGGCATGATCTCGGTGCACCCCGTCGGGCTGCCCCACGGACCCCATCCCAAGGCTTTGGCGGCGCTGCTCGACGACAAGCGCCCGCAGGTCTTCGAGGAGGTCGGCATCATGGCCGATTTCGCCAATCCCGCGACGATCTCCGACTTCGCGCTCGGGCTGGCGCAGCCAGACTACATGGCGAGCTGGTCGGGCTACACGATGGAGCCGCGCTTCCTCCACGACCCGGGACGACTGGCGAAGGTGCTTCGCCTAGCCGAGCGCCTGGCGGACGCCCGCGACAAGCTGAGGCCGGCAGGATCGGAGGACGAAGGGCACTGATGCGCTTCGGCATCTTTTCCGTCGTCGACCACTACCCGAAGGAGCTCGGCCGGACCCCGGGCGAGCTGTACGCCGAGCTCCTCGAGCAGGCCGTGGCCGCCGACGAGCTGGGCTTCGACTCGTTCTGGATCGCCGAGCACCACGTCCACGAGTACGGCGCCATCCCGCGCCCGCCGGTGTGGCTTGCGGCCGCCGCTTCGCTGACGCGGCGCATCCGCCTGGGCTCGGCCGTCGTCGTCCTGCCGTTCGACAACCCGCTCCGCACGGCCGAGGACTACGCCATGGTGGACGTGCTCTCCGGCGGCCGGCTCAACCTGGGCGTGGGCTCGGGCTATCTCAAGCACGAGTACGCGGGTTTCGGCCTCGACATCGAGGAGAAGCGCGCGCGCTTCGACGAGGCGCTCAACATCGTGCTCGAGGCCTGGACGGGGAAGCGCTTCTCCTACGCGGGCGCGCACCACCGCGTCGAGGACGTCCAGCTGAACGTCGTGCCGAGGCAGAAGCCGAGGCCGCCGGTCTGGATCGCCACGCTGAGAGCCGACGGGACGCCGCGTATCGGCTCGAGGGGATTCCCGCCCATGCTGATCCCGTACGCGAGCGCCGAGAGCGTGGAGCAGATGGCGGCTGGGCTCGCCGGCTGGAGAAAGGCGTTCCTCGCCGCGGGCGGCAGCCCGGACGCGGCGACGGTGCCCTTCGGCTTCCACTGCCACTGCGCCGAGACGACGGCGCAGGCGCGCGCCGAGGCGCGGGAGCCCATGGACCGCTACGTGCGGACGCGGCTGTACGCGGTGCAGCGCCCCTTCGAGACGCTGGTCGAGCAGGACGTGGTCGCCTTCGGCGATCCCGACGAGATCACGCGCGTGGCGCGCCTGTACGAGCGGGCGGGCTTCACCCACTTCCTCGCCATCCCGAACTTCGGCGGGCTGCCCCACAGTCGCGTGCTTCGCTCCATGGAGCTGTTGGCGAAACAGGTCCTGCCGCGCTTCCATCCGACGGGCCGCGCATAGTCTGGCCTGCGGCGCGCCCGGTAGGCGGCCGGTGACGTTCTTGACGGCTCCCGGGGGCGCCCGTATGCTGAGGCACTTTCCTGCGTCACGTGGGTGGAGATGAACGGGCTGCGAGGCCGAGTGGCTGCGCCCCGGCGAGCGGACGCCGGAGGAGCGGCGGACCGCGAGCGGCGTCTTCCACGTGATCGAAGGCCGTGGTGAAAGCAAGATCGGCGACGAGGCTTTTACGTGGGAGCAGGGCGACTGCGTCGCCGTCCCGCCCTGGCAGTGGGTCCAGCACCAGAACCTCTCGGCGTCGGCTCCGGCCTGTCTCTTCCACTTCAACGACGAGCCGGCGCTCCGCGCACTTGGGTTGTTCTTGGAGGAAACGTCCTCCGGCTAGCTTCTGCCGGATTCTGCCCCGGCGCGCGCGCGGCACGTCAAGAATTCTGGGCTTCGATCTCGCGCGCCGCCGGGAGGCCCGGCAGCGACGTCGCGCAGCGCACGGCACGCGCGATCGCCGCCGCCACGGCCTCCGCCGCCGCCCTGCCCAGCGACGCGAGATCGGCCCGCGCGTCCCCGACGGACAGGCAGAAGAGGGCGTCGCCGTCCGTCCGCAGGTGAGGGGGCGAGAGCGCTCGCTCGAAACCCTGGAGGCCCAGCCGCGCCACGCGCGCGGCGTCGGCCTTGCCCAGGGCGGCCGACGTGGCGACAACGCCGATGGTGGTGTGTACCGGGCGGAATCCTGGAGGCGGAGCGCCGCTCTCGAGGGCCGCGGCGGAGTCCACCAGACGCCGGCCGTCGGCCCCGTCCCGCGCTCCCGCGATGAGGTGGCCCGTGACGGGATCGCGCACGTCACCGACCGCGTTGACGACCATGAGCGCGGCCGTGACGACGCCGTCCCGCTCCACGCGGGAGACGCCGAGGCCGCCGCGCATGGCGCGCTCGATGCCGTAGAGCTTTCCCACCGTCGCGCCCGTCCCGGCGCCCACGCTGCCTTCCTCCACCGGCCCCGGCCGGGCCGCGGCGCACGCGGCGTAGCCCATGGCGCGGTCGGGCCGGACGCGGTGGTCGCCCACGTTCAGATCGAAGATGATTGCGCCCGCGACGTGCGGCACCACGGTGCGGGAGACCGGGAAGCCCCGGCCATGCTCCTCCAGATACTCCATCGCGCCCCAGACGGCCTCGAGGCCGAAAGCACTGCCTCCTGCCAAGACGATGCCGTCCACGGTCGGCGCCAGGTGGCGGGGGTCGAGGAACTCGATGCCGTGGACCCCCGCCGCCCAGCCGGCGATCTCGAGCGCGCCCACCGCCGGCCGCTCAGGCAGGATGGCCGTGCAGCCGGTGAGCGACCGGAGATCGGTGACGTGGCCCACGTGGACACCCGAAATCACGCCCGCACTTTAGCAGAGTGCTCAAGAACTCGCAGGCTGCTCAAAAAGGTCCAGGTGCGAGGCGGCGCCCCGCTGTTCGAGTTGAACGACGGCGTATGCCGTCGTGAGACGAGGGCTGAGATGATTCCACAGACGAACCCGTACCACTGTCTCAGCCCTCGCCTCGGGGCTCCGCCCCTCCGCTCGAACGGCCACGAGCGTGCGGGCGAGGGTGCCACCGAAGCAGATGGGCCTTTTTCAGCAGCCTGCTAGCAAATTCTGGCGGGGCCCAACCCCGTGGTGCTAACCTCAAAGTGACATGCGCAGGGATGGCTCCCCGGCGGACGAGCAGGACGCCGGCCCGTTGCGGGACGAGCGGCCGCCGCGGCGGCCCTGGGCCCTCATCGCCGCCTGCCTGGTCCTCGTGGTGCTGTCGGCGGTGCTCTGGGTCAAGTGGTCCGGTGCACAGCGCGAAGCGGCCAAGCTCCAGAAGGAAATGACGCGCGTCTACAAGGAAGCCGAGGACCTGCGCCTGCAGGCGGCCCTAGCCCAGGAACGCATCGGCAAGTTCGAGCGGGATCTCCGCGAGCTGCGCCCCGAACGGCCAGCGGCGGCCAAGCCGCCGGACGACAAAGCGCGGGGCGCCAAGCCGCGCGCTCGCCCGTAGCGCAGGAGGAGGCCGCATGGAACTGATCGGCAGGATCCTCGACGGCTCCATCCCGCAGGACCTCAAGGACGCGCTGCGCCGGGCAGATCCCTCCGGGTCTCGCGTGACCCACGACGAGAAGGTCCGTCACCTGGAGGAAGTCCCGCTGCTCGCGGACTGCACGCAGAAGCAGCTGCGCTCCGTCTCCGACATCTCGCGCGTGGTCGAGGTGCCCGCGGGCACGTCGCTCACGCGGGCGGGGCAGCCCGGCGACGAGTTCTTCGTCATCCTCGACGGATCGGCGGCCGTCGAGAAGCCGGGCAAGAAGCGGGCTTTCCTCAAGCCGGGCGATTTCTTCGGCGAGATGAGCCTGCTCGACGGAGGCCCGCGCTCCGTGACGGTGCGGGCCGCGACGCCGCTCCGCGTGCTGGTGATCGACAGGAAGAACTTCCAGGAGCTGCTGCGCGAGGTGCCCGAGCTGACCCAGCGGCTCCTCGTCACGCTGTCCCGCCGCATCCGTGCTCTAGAAAGCGCGGACCGCGCCTAGGCTTCTAGAACTTTCCGGCGGCGCCGTCCCAGGCTTCGAGCAGGCGGTCGTTGGTCTCGCGCGTGCCGATCGAGATGCGCAGATGGCCGGGGAAGCCCACGGCCGCGCCGTCCCGCACGAGGATCCCCACCTTGAGGAGAGCGGCCCTGAGCGCGTCTGCCTGCCCGCCGACACGCGGGAGGATGAAGTTGGACTGCGAGGGGGGCGCCGGCGCGCCCCGCCGCGCCACTTCAGCGAGGAGCCTCGGGCGCTCGGTGAGGATGAGCGCCCGCGTCCGATCGAGGTGCGCGGCATCCTCGATCGCCGCCACGCCCGCGACCTGGGCGAAGCGGTTGACGTTGAAGGGGGCGCGTACGCGGCCCAGCCACCCGATGACCTCCGGTTGCGCCACCGCGTAGCCCACCCGCAGCCCCGCCAGCCCCGCGATCTTGGAGAAGCTGCGAAGCGAGATCAGCCGCGGGTACCGCGTCGCGAGTTGGACGCCGTCGGCGGTCTCCGGATCGTCGCAGAAATCGCGGTACGCCTCGTCGAGGACCACGAGCGGCGGATCATCGCCGAGCGCGGCGAGGAACCGATCGAGCGGCCCGCGCCTGACAATGGTCGACGCCGGGTTGTGAGGCGTGCAGAGGAAGACGGTCTTGGTGCGCGGGGTCACGCGCGCCAGGATGTCATCGAGGTCGGTGTCGTAACCCTTGAGCGGGCTTCGGACGGGCGTGGCGCCCGAGAGACGCGCCTCGATGTCGTAGGGCTCGAAGGCCGGGTGCGGCATCAGGATCTCGTCGCCGGGCTCGAAGGCCGCGCGCGCGATGAGCCCCAGAATCTCGTCGCCGCCGTTGCCCGCGATGATCCAGTCGGGAGGAACACCCAGCCGCCGCCCGATCGCTTCGCGGAGCGCCGTCGAGCCTCCGTCCGGGTAGAGGTGGGAGCGCGAGGCTTCACGGCGCAGCGCTTCGATGACACCCGGGGAAGGGCCCAGGGGGTTCTCGTTGGCCGAGAGCCTGAGGATGGCCTGGAGCCCAAGCTCCTTCTCGAGGGCCTCGATCGGCTTGCCTGCATCATAGGGCGTCACTGCCGAGAGCGCCTCGCGCCAGATCCGTCTCATGAGGCAATTGTAGTTCGAGGTGCAGCCGAAGGCGAGCCGAGGGCTGAGAAGAGTAGTTCGAGGTGCAGCCGACGGCGAGCCGAGGGCTGAGAAGAGTAGTTCGAGGTGCAGCCGAAGGCGAGCCGAGGGC
>JACORX010000469.1 GCA_016179165.1 Candidatus Rokuibacteriota bacterium
CATCCAGGTCGGTCTCCTCAACATCATGGAGGAGCGCGACGTCCAGATCCGCGGCTACAAGGTCCGCCAGCCGCTCGATCTCTTCGTCGTCGCCTCGGCCAACCCCGAGGACTACACGAACCGCGGGCGCATCATCACGCCGCTCAAGGACCGCTTCGGCTCCCAGATCAGGACGCACTACCCCGCGAAGATCCAGCACGAGATCGACATCATGGAGACCGAGCGGACGCGGTTCGCGGCGGACGCCGTCGAAACGCGCGCGCCCGAGTACATGAAACAGATCGTGGCGGAGCTGACGCACCTCGCGCGCCGCTCGGCGGAGATCAGCCAGCGCTCGGGCGTCTCCGTCCGCGTGAGCATCTGCAACTACGAAAATCTATTGTCGAGCGCGCTCAAGCGGGCGATCCGCCTGGGCGAGCCCGTCGCCTGCCCGCGCGTGAGTGACCTCGACGCCATGCTCGCCTCGACCTCGGGCAAGATCGAGCTGGAGACGGTGGGCGAGGCCGGCGAGGAGAAGATCCTGGGCAAGCTCGCCCAGAAGGCGGTGCTGAGCGTCTTCAACCGCGCCTTCACGGTTGGAGACCTCGACGAGGTGGTGGCGGCCTTCCAGGGCGGGCTCAAGGTGGACGTCTCGGACGTGATGCCGTCGGACGCCTACGTGCGGCAGATCGGCGAGGCGCGCCCGCTCCACGCCGCGTGCAAGAAGCTCGGCGCCAAGGACCCCGCCGCAGTCGCTTCAGCGCTCGAGTTCGTGCTGGAAGGCCTTCACCTCGCGCGCAAGCTCAACAAGGACAAGAAGTCGGGCCAGACCAGCTACCGCGGCTAGCGCCTCTGGAGGCGTCGCGCTACACCATCAGGACGCCGCCGTTGACGTCGAGCGTGGCGCCCGTCATGTAGGCCGCGGCGTCTGACGCGAGGAAGAGGACGCACGCCGCGATTTCGGCGGGTTCGGCAACGCGGCCGGCCGGCACCCGCTCGATCAGCGCTTCGGTCTCGGCCGGGGTACGCAAGGCCTTGAAGCGCTCGGTGGCCGTCGTCCCCGGCGCCACGGCGTTGACCGTCACTCCGAAGCGGGCGGCCTCCAGGGCGAGGTGACGAGTGAAACCGAGGATGCCCGCCTTGGCCGCGGCATAGTGCGAGCTGAGCAGGACGGTACCGCCTCGGCCGCCTATCGAAGACAGGTTGATGATCCGCCCCCAGCGTCGCCGCTTCATGCCCGGGAGTACGGCCTTGGAGCAGAGAAACGCGCTGGTGAGATTGAGGCGGAGGATCGCGTCCCACTCCTCGTCCGGGATCTCCTCACTGGCTGGGCGCACCCGGCCGAAGCCGCCGGCGTTGTTGACGAGGATGTCGATCTGGCCCCAGCGGGCCTCGACATTCTCGGTCGCCGCGCGCACGTCGGCCGATCGCGTCACGTCGGCGCGGAGCCCGAGGGCCTGCGCACCGTGGGCTTCCAGCTCGCCGACGACCGCCCTGGTGCCCGCCTCGTCGACGTCGCACACCGCGACGCGGGCGTCCTCCGCGGCGAATGCGCGCGCCACCGCGGCCCCGATGCCCCTGGCGGCGCCGGTCACGAGCACCACTTTCCCCGTGAATCGCATGATCGCCTCCTCGAGAGAGCGGCGCCGGTCAGACGCCCAGGTATCGCGCCCGCGCTTCATCGTCGCCGGCAAGCGCGTGCGGGGACGACGAGTACACGAGGCTCCCGCGGTTCATGATGTGGACGTGATCGGCGTGGCGCAGCGCGAACTTGAGATTCTGCTCGACGAGCAGCATCGCGATGCCGTGGGACTGGAGCGTGCGGAGGGCCTGCCCCACCGTCTCGACGTAGAGCGGCGAGAGTCCCTCGGTCGGCTCGTCCAGCATGAGCGTCGATGGGTTCATCATGAGTGCGCGCCCGATGGCCAACATCTGCTGCTCGCCGCCGCTCAACTGATTCCCTGGGTGGCGGCTTCGGGCGCGCAGCGGAGGGAACAGCTCGTAGACCTTCTCCACCGTCCAGCCGTCCTCGCGCGGCCTCGAGGCGATGGCGAGCGTCTCACCGACATCGAGCGAGGCAAAGATCTGGCGGCCCTGCGGCACGAGCGAGATGCCGAGACGCGCGACCCGAAAGGGACGCCGGCGCGTGATGTCGACCCCGTCGAAGAGGATGCGCCCGCGACGCGGTGGCGTGAAGCCCATGATCGAGCGGATCAGCGTCGTCTTGCCCGCGCCGTTGCGGCCGAGGAGGGCCACCACCCTGCCCGGGGCCACCTCCAGGGACACGCCCTGCAGGATGTGGCTCTCGCCATAGTACGTGTGGACGTCGTCGACCGTCAGCATGCTCACTGTTCGCCGAAGTAGATCTTCTGGACGCGCGGATCCTTGCGGATCTCCGCGGGCGTCCCGTCCGCGAACGGGCGGCCTTGGTGCAGCACCGTGATCCGGCTGACGATATCGAACACCACGTCCATGTCGTGCTCGATCAGCAGGACGGTGATGCCGGCGTCGAGCTGCCGGATCGCGCGCGTCAGGCGCGCCGACTCGGCGGGCGACAGCCCGGCCGTCGGCTCGTCCAGCAGGAGGACGCGCGGCCCGCCGAGGAGCGCCAGGGCAATCTCCACCTGACGCTGCTCGCCGTGCGAGAGGTTGCGCACCAGGTCATCGCGCCGCTCGGCGAGTCCCACCGTCTCCAGCGCGCCGTCGGCGCGGGCGTAGTGCTCGCGGTAGGTCCACAGCGGCCGCAGCATCGAGAACTTCGACGGGTGCAGCCCGAGGATCGCGAGGACGAGGTTGTCCGCGACGGTCTGCGTGGGAAACAGGTTCGTGATCTGGAACGTGCGCCCGAGACCGAGATGCGTGCGACGGTGGCACGGGACGTGGGTGATGTCACGGCCGAACAGGCGCACGCGGCCCGAGGTGAGGGGCATCTCGCCGCTGATGAGGCGGAACAGCGTGGTCTTGCCAGCGCCGTTCGGACCGATGATGCCTCGGCGCTCGCCCGCGGACACGCTGAGACTCACGTCGCGGACGGCCTCGAGTCCGCCGAACCGGCGGGTGACGTCCTCGCACTCGAGGGCCGCGGTCGGGGCCGGCGCCGCCGGCATCGGATCAGCGCCTGACGACACCGAGCACACCGAGCAGTCCCCGCGGCGCCCAGAGCGCGGTCACCACGTAGACGGCGGCCAGCACCATGACCCAGCGCTCGGTGAAGACGCTGACCGCCTTCTCGAGGAGCGTCACGATGAAGGCGCCGATGACCGGACCCACGAGCGTGCCGGGCCCGCCGACGATCACCATCAGGACGAACTGCATCGCGTGCGCGAGGTCGACCGTGTTCGGCCCCACGAAGCCGTTGTAGTACGCATAGAGGCTTCCCGCGAGGCCGGCGAAGGCGCCGGCGATGACCAGGACGAGGTACTTGTGCAGCCATACGTTGAACCCGAGCACCCGCATGCGGCTCTCGCTGTCGCGGATGCCGACCAGCGTCTTGCCGAACGGCGACCAGACGAGCAACAGGTAGAGCGTCAAGCACACGCTGAAGAGCACGAGCGTGGCGTAGTAGAACTCGAGGCCGCCCGCCACGAAGCCCAGTCGGGGACGAGGGATGCTGACGATGCCGGTGTCGCCGCCCGTGAGCGAGACCCAGCGGTAGGCCAGGCCCCAGGCGCACATCGACACCGACAGCGTGATCATCATGAAGTAGATGCCGCTGGCCCGAAGGATCAGCACGCCGACGGCGGCGGAGGCTGCCGCCGCGAGCAGGATGCTCGCCGCGAGCGCCACGGCGAAGGACGCGCCCGAGCGGGTCGTGAGCAGCGCGGTGGTGTAGGCGCCGACGGCGAAGAACGCCGCGTGACCGAGCGAGGCCATCCCCGTGTAACCGTTCAGCAGATCGAGGCTGGCGGCGGCCATCGCGTAAATCCGGCACTCCGTGAGGACGATCACGACGTAGGCCGGGAGGCTCGGCGGCAGGATGGCGAGCAGCACGAGGCCCGCGATGCCCGCGACCGCCGCCGCCATCCGGGCGCGGCCGGCCCGGAATCCCGTCATGACCGCCCGAAGAGACCGCTCGGGCGGAGCGCGAGCACGATCCCCATGGGCGCGAAGAGCGTGAAGTACGACACCTCCGGGAACAGCGCCTTGCCGAAGTTATCGGCAAGTCCCAGCAGCACGGCGGCCACGAGGGCGCCGCTCAAGCTGCCCATGCCCCCGACGATCACCACCACGAAGGCGTAGGGCAGGATCTCGAAGTCGAGCCCCGGATAGAGTCCCATGAACGCGGTCCCGATCACGCCGCCGGACGCGGCCAGGAACGCCCCGAGGCCGAACACGGCCATGCGCAGCACGGGCACGTTGATACCGAGCGCTTCCGTCATCTCCTGGTTGTCGACCGCCGCGCGGACCATGGCGCCGGCGCGCGTGCGCTCCTGAAACCACCAGAGCACGAGAAAGAGCAGGGCGGCCGAGCCGATCATGAACAACCGCAGGATCGGGAAGCTGAAGCTGCCCAGCCGGATGCTACGCGCGAAGTACTCCGGCCCTTTGAGATTGAACGGGTCGCCGCCCCAGATCAGCAGGCAGAGGTCCTGGACGAACAGCGCGATGCCCATGGTCAGGAGCATCTGGCGGAGGTCGTCACCCTCCACCGCGCGCAGGAGGACACGCTCGAGGCCGATGCCGCCCAGCGCGATGAGGAGCACCGCGCCGAGCAGCGCCACGTAGAAGTTGCCGGTGCCGGCGAAGAGCGCGACGCCGAGATAACCGCCGAGGAGATAGAACGAGCCGTGGGCGATGTTCACGATCTTCATGACGCCGAAGATCAGCGTGAGGC
>JACORX010000470.1 GCA_016179165.1 Candidatus Rokuibacteriota bacterium
CGCCTGGGCCGCGAGGTCGCCGCGGTGGGCCGGCTGGCCCTTGTCGTCGTAGGCGACCTGTCCCGCGAGAAACAGGATGGTCTGGGCGCCCGTGACCTTGACGCCCTGAGAGTAGGTGGGAGGATCGAAGACGCCGGGAGCGCAGTACCGCTCGATCTTGGCCATGCGAATCTCCTTGAGGGACGCCGGGTCTTGGGCGAATATGGCGACGCCGCGCGGGTCCGTTGCTCCATACGCTAGTGGCCCCGGGCGTGACAGTCAACCCCCATGAGAGGATTCGACATGGCGAACGAGTACGTGCTCGTCCACGGCGCCTGCCACGGCGCGTGGTGCTGGGATGAGGTGGCGGCGAGGCTTCGCGCCAAGGGGCACCGCGTGGTCACCCTCGACCTGCCCGGCCACGGGCGGCGCGCTGCCGAGGTCCGGCGCGCGAGCGTCGAAGCCTATGGGCGCGCAGTGGCGGACGCCATGGCGCTCGAGGGCGTCAGCCGCGCAGTGCTGGTCGGCCACTCCATGGGCGGACTCGTGATCCCGAAGGCCGCGGAGCTGGCCCCCGCGCGCGTCGCCCACCTGGTCTTCCTGGCCGCCGCGGTCGTGCCCGACGGGGGAAGCCTGGCGGGGACGCTGATGACGCCAGCCGGCCGCGCGATGATGACCGGCAACGCCGCCGCGCGCGGCGACGGCACCTTCCTCTACCCGGCCGAGGTTGCCTGGGCGCGCTGGATGGGCGACATGCCGCGGAGCGACCCGCGTGTATCGCGGGCGATCTCGCTCCTCACGCCGCAGGCCCTCCGGCCGTTCGTCGAGTCCGTGGACCTCCGCGTCTTCTACGGGATGCGCGTGCCCCGCACCTACATTCGCTGCCTGCAAGATAAGGCCGTCGTGCCCGCGAGGGCCGACGACTGCGCGGCCCGGCTCGGCGTGAAGCCGGTGGACATGGACTGCGCCCACAACCCGATGCTCTCGCAGCCCGACGAGCTGGCGCGGATCCTCGAGAAGATCTAGGCCCGCATTTTCGAAGTGAGAGGTGAACGGACCGGGCGAGAATCGCTCAACGCCCGCATGACGTGCGGTTCTTGCGGGTCGTCAGTTCACGCCGCAGGCCGCCCAGGCCTGGCCCACCGAGAGGGCTTGCTGGCTCCCCGACCCGAACAGGTCGATGGCCGCCTGCGTCGTGTGGGCGCGCGCCTGCGAGAAAGTCTCGCTCGGGATCATGTAGACGGTGAGCGCTCGATAGAAGATGCGCTCGGCGGCGCTTCGGCCGATCCCGGTGACGACACCCCCCAGGCGGTGGGTGCCCCCCTCGGCGAGCAGGAAGAAGGCGTTGTTGGCGATACCGCTGCTGAGGTGCACGTCCAGGTTGTCGTTGTAGTTCGCGAACGTGTCGATGCTCTGGCCGTCCTGGGTCGGATCGTTCATGTAGCGCAGGGCATCGCCGGGCGTCCCCGGAGTGAAGGCGTCCTCGCCGATCAGGTAGTTCGGCGCCTTGGCGACGCCGTTGGCGGCGGCGAAGAACTCCACCATCGTGCCGAAGATGTCGGACATGGCCTCGTTCAGGCCCCCGGACTGGTTGTCGTAGATGAGCGCGGCGGTCGCGCTGGTCACGCCGTGGGTCATCTCGTGCCCCGCGATGTCGAGGGCGGTGAGCGGCGAGAACGTGATCCCGTCCCCGTCTCCGTAGGTGATGCACTGACAGCCGTCGGACCAGAAGGCGTTGTTGTAGGAGTGCTTGAAGTGCACCCTGGACAGCGCCCCCACGCCGTCGGCGGCGATGCCGTCGCGCCCGTGGACGTTGAGGTAGTAATCCCAGGTCATCTCGGCGCCCAGGTGCGCGTCTACGGCGGCGGACGCAGGATCGCCCGTCGTGCCGTCGCCCCAGGTGTTGTCGCTGTCGGAGAAGACCTTCCCACGTCCGAACCGTCGATTCTTCATGTTACTGGTGCTGAGGTTGCCACGGGTGCCGTCGACCATGGTGTACCCGCCGGCCCCTTGATCGGTTGTGATCTGGACCGTGTCGACGTACAGGCTGTTGCCGACGCCGATGGCCGGGGCCGCCGGCGCCGGCGCGTCCTCCGGCGCAGGCGTGCCCGCCCCACCGCCCGAGGCGGGCGGCCACGCTGGGGAAGGCGCGATGGTGCGCAAGTCGTTGAAGCTATGGACCAGGGTCCCGCTGATGGCATCCACGAAGGCGACGACCCGGCGTGGGGTCTCATCGTCGTTGAGCACCACGCGATATGCGAGCCGGGCTACCCCATTGCGGGGGTACCAGAGCAGCTCCACCTGTGGGGTCTCCGTGAGCGGACCCGGGAATTGCCCGCGCGCGACCGCTCGTGCCTGGTGACCAGACACGGCGGGCCGTGGGGACGCGGTGATCCCAGCCAGGTATGTGCCGGTGACGCTTTGCGGAGCCCCCGACTGGTCGAGGTGGACAATCAACTGGTGACCGAAGACGGGCAGCCCCTGGGAGACTTGATCGAGGCGGACATGGGTTTGACCCAGAGAGTCGCGCACGACCCGGCGCAGGCGAAACTCGTCATCCGCCTTGCGGATGCCCCAGTCCGCGGCCCGCGCCTGCAGATGGGCCACACTCGTGTTCACGGCCGTGGCGTCATCCACGATCGAGGGGCCTCCGGATGCCCCATCCGTGAGGGTAAAGCCTCCGATGAGTCCCAGGACGACTGCGAAACGACGTACCCATGCGTGCATGTGCGCCTCCCCCTTGATGACCGCTGATGAGCGCAATGGGCTTCCCCACGGAGACCCGCCCCGAGGGAATTCTACGGCCGGAATTCAGCAATGCTCGCAGACAACGCTGCGCGGGTCAACGCAGCCCATGGACCACAGTAGCACGGCTGACTGTTCGCATCGCGCAAGAGTCCGAATTGCCGAACCCGCGAATCCTGTTGCCCGAGACGAAGAGGAGGTGACATAATAATTTCGTTCCCATTATCCGGGGACCGACCAGTCCGCGGCGCTGGTCGTTCCGACAGGCGCCGTGAGCCGCGGTAAGGCCGTGGGTGAGTTCACTGACCGGAGGAGGTTGAGTCGATGAAGCGCCTACTTGTCGGAC
>JACORX010000050.1 GCA_016179165.1 Candidatus Rokuibacteriota bacterium
AAGGCGCTCGCCGACGACAAGGCCCGCACCAACGTCCTCGAGATCTCCGAGCTCGGAGAGGTCGAGATGACGCGCACGCGCGTGCGCCAGGGGCTCCTATCCCTGCTGACATCGGCGTGCCCGGCGTGCAAGGGCGCGGGCACCGTCAAGTCCGACCTGACGCTCACCGCCGAGATCTTCCGGAAGGTCCAGGCGGGCGCTCGGGAGGGAGTCGGCCGCGAGGTGGTCATCCGCGTGCACCCGGAGATCGCACACCACATCGAGGCCGAGGCGCGGGACGGCCTTGATCGCCTTCAGGAGATGGTCGGACGCAAGGTCGTCGTCCAGGGCATGCCCTCGTACCATCGCGAGCAGTACGACCTCTTGTTCCGCTGAACGGCGAGTGCTGAGGTACTTGCAGACTGCTGGGGAAGTGCAGATGCAAGACGACGCAGGCCGTCGAGAAGGGTCCAGATGCGAGGCGGCGAGCGCCGCGGCACCCCGAGGCGTACTGTCCGTACGTTGAGGGGTTGCCGCAAGCTCGCCCCAACAGTCTTCGCTAAATGACGCAGGGGGGCCCTTATCGGCGGCCTGCCAGCGGGAGGAGAGCCATGACCGACCCCATGCCGCTGATCCCGACAACCGTGTGCGGCAGCCACGGGCTGCCGTCCTGGCTCCACCTCGTGCGGGAGGCGGCCGCCGCGGACCGCCTGGGACCGGTGGACCTCCAGGAGGCCTACGACGATGCCGTCCGCCTGGCCATCCGAGACCAGGTCGAGGCGGACGCGGACGTGATCTCCGACGGCGAGATGCGCCGCATGACCTTCATCCGCGGCTTCTACGACCGGCTGGCCGGCATCCGACCGCTGCCGGTCCCGCGGCGCCTGGGCGTTCCCAACTACGACAGTCATTGCCCGTACGTTGGGGTCTCCAAGCTCCGCTCGATGGTGGCGGCGGCGCGCATGATCCGCCGCGAGCTGGGCGTCGCGTGACCCGCCCCTCCCGCATCAGCCGGGCGCGCATTGTCGAACAGCTCAGGCTGGCGGCCCGAAAGGGTGATCGCGGGGCCCTCATGCTCGCGGCCGAACAGATGAAGACACTGGCCTACACACCGAGGTACTGGGACAAGTACCTCGATCTCCTCGCCAACCCGCTGGCGCGGCTGGTCGACCTCCTGCTGATCAAGCAGGGGGACAAGATCGCCCACCAGAAGGGTTGGGCGCGGCCGAAGCGCGCGCGCCCCCCCGCAAAGGCGTTGGCTCGCGACCGCAAGGCCGCGAAGTCAGGGAGCCGGCGGCGCCCCTCCGCCGGCCCCGCGCAGCCCTCGCTCTTTCCCGACCTCCAGACCTGAAGCGGCGCCGGGCAGCCCCCGGGCGCGGCATCGGGTAACCCCGGGCGCGCCGCTGCGACCCCAGGCATTGACCCGTGGTAGAGTACCCGTGTAGGGTATATGCCATGAGACGAGGGGCGCGGATAGGAGTGCTGCTGGCCGTCACCGCCGTGGCGGTGACGGCCGCATGTGTCGTGCCGCCCATCCCGCAGGATCCTGCCTATCACCGATTTGCCGACACGCGCCCCCTCGCGAGTGCCCCCAACGGGTGGGCGGTGCTCTCCAACCTGCCGCTTGTGGTTCTCGGGTTCTTGGGGCTCCGGCAGGTCCTGATGGCCCCCGTCGGCGCGTCCGCCCCGTTCGTCGAGTCCCGCGAGCGCTGGCCGCACGCGCTGTTCTTCGCGGGTGTCGCGCTCACCGGCGTGGGCTCGGCGTACTACCACTGGGCACCCGACAACGCGCGGCTCGTGTGGGACCGGCTGCCCATGACGATCGGCTTCATGGCTCTCCTGGCCGCGGTGGTGGCCGAGCGCGTGAGCGTGACCGCCGGGATCGCGCTGCTGCCGGCGCTTCTCGTGGTTGGATCTGGCAGCGTCGTGTATTGGTACGCGGGCGAGCTTCACGGCGCGGGCGACCTACGGCCCTACGCTCTCGTGCAATTCGCGCCGGCGGCGCTGATACCCCTGGCGGTGTGGCTCTTCCCCGCGCGCTACACGCACGGCGGCTACCTCGTGGGTGTCATCGTCATCTACGGCGCCGCCAAGCTCTTCGAGGTTCTGGACGGCCCGATCTTTTCGGTGGGACACGTGCTGAGCGGCCACACGCTCAAGCACCTGACGGCGGCTCTCGCGGCCTGGTGGCTGCTGCGGGGTCTCGACGGCAGGCGCCCGGCGGCCGCGGAGGAGCGGACGTGATTGACGACGAGACCAAGGTCAAGGCCCTCGGCCGGCTGCGGCGCATCGAGGGGCAGGTGCAGGGCATCCAGCGCATGGTGGAAGAGGAGAAGTACTGCGTCGACATCCTGCTCCAGCTGACGGCCGTGGAGGGCGCCGTGGAGCAGGTGCAGCGGCTCCTTCTCGGGCGCCACATCGAGTCCTGCGTCGCCGACGCCATACGTTCGGGCAATACGCGCGACCGCCAGAAGAAGGTGGACGAGCTGCTCGAGGTATTCTCCCGGTTTTCGGGGCGGTAGGATAGAGGTCCGGACATGACGATGCCCACCGAGACGCCCGCGAGGACGATGGGAGAGGAAGCCCGGCTCGACTTTCCCGTGAAGGGGATGCACTGCGCGGCCTGCGTCGGCAAGGTCGAACGGGCGCTGCTGGGCGTGCCGGGCGTGAAGACGGCCGCGGTGAACCTGGCAACCGAGCGCGCCACCGTGCGGCTG
>JACORX010000460.1 GCA_016179165.1 Candidatus Rokuibacteriota bacterium
ACCGTGGGCCCATCGCCGCGATCAAGAGCGGGGACATCGTCCATATCGACGTCAAGAAGCGCCGGCTCGACGTGGAGATCTCCGCCGCCGAGATGAAGAAGCGCCTCGCCAAGTGGAAGGCGCCCAAGCCCCGTTACACGAGCGGCGTCTTCCACAAATACGCCAAGACCGTGTCCAACGCCTCAGAGGGCGCGATCACAGGCTGAGAGCGCCTGATCGGGAGCGCAGAGAGAGGAGCGAAGACATATAGGCCATTGAACGAAACCGCTTCGCGGATGTCCGGGGCCTTTGATTTTCCCGCGATCCTCTACGCGGAGCCGGTGTGGATGGTGACGGTGCCGAAACCGAGGCGGCGGCACTTGACGCCGCGGAGGCCGACGCCTTCCATGAGGGCGCAGAGCCCGGGCGGCGTGAGGAAGCGGTCCACCGACTGCGGGAGATAGGTGTAGGCCTCGCGGTCTCCGCCCACGAGCGCGCCCACGCGCGGGACCACATGGTGGAAGTAGGCGCGGATGAGCGGCGCCCAGCCGGGCAGGTCGGCCTGCGTGATCTCGAGCGCGACGACGCGGCCGCCCGGGCGCGAGACGCGGCGCATCTCCGCGAGTCCTTGCCGGAGATCGGCGAGGTTCCGCAGCAGGAAGGCCGAGGTCACGAAGGCGAAGGTGCGCGCCTCGAAGGGCAGGGAGAGCGCGTCGGCTTCGACCAGCCGGATGCGGCCGCCCGAGTCCTCCGGGCGGCGCTTCTCCTCGGCGATCGTCAGCATCCCGTGGGCGAAGTCCGCGCCCACGATGGTCCGGTAAGGGTGGACCCGACCCAGCTCGAGCGCCAGGTCGCCCGTACCCGTCGCCAGGTCCAGGCCCGGCCCGCCGGGAGAGGGGATGGTCTCGCGCGCGGCTGCCCGCCGCCACGAGTTGTGCATGCCGAAGGTCATCAGGCCGTTCATGAGGTCGTAGCGTCCCGCGATGCGCGAGAACATCTCGCTGACGAAGCGCGCCTTGCCCGGGCCCTCGCCGAGTCCGGCGCTCAGAAGAGCCGCCCCCCCAGGACGGCGGCGAAGAGGATCAGCGCGATATACCCGTTGACGTTGAAGAAGGCGACGTCGAGCCGCGAGAGATCCGTGGGCGAGATCAGCGAATGCTCGTAGACGAACAGGCCCGCCACGACGACCACGCCGGCCCAGTAGAGCCAGCCGAGCCCCATCGTCCAGCCGAGGGCGCCGAAGGCGACGACGGTCAGCACGTGGCAGACCTTGGCGGCGTGAAGCGCGGGGGCGATACCGAAGCGCGCGGGGAACGAATGAAGCCCGGCACGCTTGTCGAAGTCCACATCCTGGCAGGCGTAGATCAGGTCGAAGCCGGCGATCCAGACTGTCAGCGCGAACCAGAGCAGGAACGTGGGCGGAGCGAACACCCCGCTCACGGCGATCCAGCCTCCCGCGGCCGCGATGCCGTCGGTGAAGCCGAGGATCCAGTGGCTCGTCCAGGTAAAGCGCTTGGTGTAGGAGTAGCCGATCAGGAAGAGGGCCGCCCAGGGCGCCAGCTTGAGACAGAGCGGGTTGAGCATCCACCCGGAGAAGGCGAGGAGCGCGCCGGAGGCGACGGCCGCCAGCAGCATGTGCCAGGGCGCCAGGAGTCCCGTCGGCAGATGGCGCTGCGCGGTGCGCGGATTGGCCGCGTCGGTCAGCCGGTCGGCCAGGCGGTTGACGCTCATGGCGAGCGTCCGCGCGCCCGTCATGGCCAGCGTCACCCATACAACCACGCGCCAGCCCGGCCAGCCGTCCGCCGCCAGGACCATTGCCACGTAGGCGAAGGGCAGGGCGAAGACGGTGTGCTCGAACTTGATGGCGTCCAGGAAATGTCTGAGGGCGCGACGCACTACAAACCGTATTCTTGCCAGCGTTTCGTCACGAGCGCCCGGATCTCCTCGCTCATGGCGATCTCCTCGGGCCACGGCTGGACGATGCCGTCATCCGCGGTCTTCTCCGTCGCGTCGATGCCCATCTTGCCGCCGAAGCGATGGCGGAGCGCCGCGTGGTCGAGGTCGTCCATCGGCCCGTCCACGATGACGATGTCGCGCTTGGCATCCACGTTGCCCGCGGCGCGCCAGGCGACTTCCGAGAGGTTCTGGACGTCCACGTGGTCGGAGACGACGAGGATGTTCTTGGCCAGCATCATGAGCCCGAGCCCCCAGAGGGCGTACATGACCTTGCGCGCCTGGCCGGGATAGCGCTTCTTGATCGAGACAATGACGAGATTGTGGAAGACGCCCTCCGCGGGCATGTTCATGTCCACGACTTCGGGGAGGAGAACCCTGACTATCGGCAGGAAGATCCGCTCGGTCGCTTTGCCGAGCCAGTAGTCTTCCTGCGGCGGCCGCCCGACTATCGTCGTGGGATAGATCGGCTGCTTGCGACGCGTGATGGCCTTCAGGTGAAAGACCGGGTAGTCACGCGCGAGCGAGTAGTAGCCCGTGTGATCGCCGAAAGGCCCTTCGATCCTCCGCTCGGACGGATCCACCGTGCCCTCGAGGATGATCTCGGCCTCGGCGGGCACCTCGAGGTCCACCGTCTTGGCCTGCACCATGGGGACGCCGGATCCGCGCAGCCACCCCGCGAAGACTATCTCGTCTATGCCCGGGGGCAGCGGAGCCGAGGCGGAGTAGATCGAGGCGGGGTCGCCGCCCAGCGCGATGGCGACGTCCATCGGCCGGCTATGCTCCTCCGCGAGCCGCTGGTGCTCGGCCGAGCCCTTGTGGATCTGCCAGTGCATGCCGAGCGTCCGATCGTCGAACACCTGGAGCCGGTACATGCCCACGTTGCGCGCGCCGCTCAGCGGGTCCTTCGTGAACACCATCGGAAGCGTGATGAAGCGCCCCGCGTCCCCCGGCCAGCAGCGCAACACGGGCAGGGTCGCCAGGCTCGGCCGGTCCGTCTCGACGACCTCCTGGCACTTCGCCCCACGCACGCGCTTGGGGCCGGCCTTCGCGACGTCGAAGAGGTCGCCGAGCTTCTTGAGCTTGTCGACGATCGTGCCCGGCATCTTCATGTCGAGGAGCTTCGCGACGCGCCCCGACAGCTCGTTCAGGTGCTCGACACCGAGCGCCGTCGCCATGCGGTCCGGCGAGCCGAAGGTGTTGATGAGCACAGGGCTGTCGAAGCCCTCGACGCTTTCGAACAGCAGGGCCTGGTTATGCTGCGCCGGGCCCTTCGAGACGCGATCCGTGATCTCGGCGATCTCCAGGTCGCGGGAGACGCAGGCGCGCACGCGCTTGAGGCGTCCCGTCTTCTCGAGGTGGGCGACGAACTCGCGGAGATCGTCGAAGGCCACGCGGCTACTCGTGGTAGTAGAGCTTGACCAGCCGGCCCGCGATCACGGGGAAGGCCAGGCTCGGGATGACGCGCACGAGGACGAAGCGCCACCCCATGAGAGGCGCCTCCCTGCTGAGCCCGCTCTTCGCGCGAAGCAGAGGCAGGTCGGGATCCTTCCAGTAGGCGACACCGGTGGCCACGACGCCCAGCGCGGTAAGGACAAAGGCGGACAGATCAAGCAAGAGACCACGCGGCATGCAGGCATTATACGCCAGGCTCTCGGCTATCCCAGCCGAGGCCGCGAGAGCGGGCTCGACGCGTGACCACCTTGACTTCGCGCTGGGCTTTCGAGTAGAGAGGGAGGGTCATGACCAAAGCCGATCTGGTGTCCGCCATGGCCAAGGCCTCGGGCGGGAGCAAGGTGTCGGCCGAGCGGGCGCTGGACGCCTTCTTCGTGAGCGTCTTCGACGCGCTCAAGAAGGGCCGCCGCGTCACCATCGGCGGCTTCGGCACCTTCATGGTCAGCAAGCGCGCCGAGCGCAACGGCCGGAACCCGCGCACGGGCAAGGCCATCCGGATCCCCGCCACGCGCGTGCCACGATTCAAGTCGAGCCGCTCGCTGAAATCCGCCGTTCTCTAGGCAGGCCGCCGATAAGGGCCCAGCTGCAAGGCGGTACCCCGCGGCCTCAGGGCGGCGAGAAGGGGCCAGATGCGAGGCGGCGAGGGATGCGACGAGCGAGGCGTACTCGCTGTACGTTGAGTGGGGAGCGACCGAGCCAACGAAGCAGGTGGCCCCTTATCGGCGGCCTGAGTTAGTCGTTGTGGAGGCGCATGACCCGGAAGGACTCCGCCGCTTCCAGCTCGCGCGGGGCGCCCTGTAGGCGCGCCCACCCGGTGATCATCTCGGTCGGATCCCACGTGCCCATCTGGGTGCGGTGCTCCTTGAGGGCGGCGAGCTTGACCGAGAGGACCTCCGAGATGTCGATGAAGGTGTCGGGGGACTCCGAGCCGTGGATGAACACCGCGCCGACCTTGTGGGGATCGAGTCCTTCGTCGAGAAGCTCGGGGAAGATGAGCCGCGTCTCGGCCGAGGGGAAGACGGCGTCGAGGGCGGCGTCGGACGCGGCGCGGTGGTCGGGGTGGTTCATGTACATGGCGCCGTAATAGCGCACCGTCGGATCTCCGCACACCACCGCGTCGGGACGGTGGCGGCGGATGACCCGCGTCAGCTCCCGCCGCAGCGCGAGCGAGGACTCGAGCATGCCGTCCTCGTAGCCGAGGAAGACCACCTCGGAGACGCCGAGCACGCGGCAGGCCTGCCGTTGCTCCTCCTCGCGGATCGGCACGAGCGCTCCCCGCGTCATGCCCGGGGGCGTGTGCTCGTTGGAGCCGGCGCCGCCGCTGGTGATGCACACCGTGACGACCTGGCTGCCCGCCCGCGCCCACTTCGCCAGCGTGCCGCCCACGGTGAACTCCTGGTCGTCCGGATGCGCGTGGATGGAGAGCACCCGGGCAGGGGCGACCGGCTCGCCGGTGTCCGCTTTCGCCGGCACGGCGCGCTCCGGGATGCCGGGGGTGGGGGCGTCTTTCTCTGGCTCGGCCGGCATCATGGTCTCCAGCGTCTACTATCTATCGGCTGTCAAGGGGTGACCGTGTCCCGGATCGCGGCGAACACCAGCGCGGGAATCAGCGGAAGGACCGTGATGCCTGGCCGCCGCTGGAATAGAAGAGGACCCGGTGCACCGAGACCGGGAACTTTCACGGGCGCTCGGTGCTATCCTCGTACCGTCCGGCGCCACCCGCGCCGACGCCGCGGCGAGAAAGGGGGCGCTCGTCCATGTCGTCTGTTGCCGGTATCCTCGTCGGCCTCGTCCTGCTGGGATGCGGGCGCCGTCTCTACTGGGCGTTCGTCGCCGGCGTCGGCTTCCTGACCGGACTGGCGCTCGGGCCGCGCCTGCTGCCCCTACAGCCCGAATGGGTGATCCTCACGGTGGCGCTTGCCCTCGCGCTCGCGGGCGCCGTGCTCGCGGTCGTCGCCAAGAAGCTCGTCATCGGGCTGATCGGGTTCTTCGCCGGCGGCGGGATCGGCCTGCTGTTGCTCCGCCACCACGGCATCACGGGCGATGTGCCGGCCTGGGTCGTCTATCTCGTTGCCGGGATCGTGGGACTGGTGCTCGTGCGGACGCTGTTCGAGTGGGCGCTGATCGTGCTCTCGTCGCTCGCGGGCGCGGGCTTGATCGTCGCCGGCGCCGAAGGCGGCGTCGCCCTCTCGCAGGGGCTCGCGTTCCTGCTGGTGATCGCCGTTGCGTCGATCGGCATCGTCGTGCAGGCAGGTTTGCGGCGACAGCCACCCCGCCGCGGCGCCCCGGGCCGGGGCGCCTGAGCCTTTACTTCTTCCGGTAGACGTTCAGCCCGATCTTCTCGTCGCGCTCAGGCACCGCGACATTGCCCTCGGTCGAGGCGATGATGATCGTCTTCCCGGACGAGGACGGGCCGAACTCTTTGGTCAAATCCACCGTGATCGTCAGAATGTTCCCGGCCACCGACATCTGCACGTTCTTCATCTCAGCGTCTCCCGAAGGTGCGGGGTGATGACGAAGCGGAAGCGGGCGTCCGCCGCGCGATGCGGGCTGGCGAACTGCGGCCTCTCCTGCGGGCCCCAGGGTACATTCGCCGCGGTCAGGAGGCAAATCCAGGAAGAGACCTCGCCCTCGGAGCGGATACTCGGAGCGACCAGGGCTTTGCGCGTAAACGAATGTGCAGCGACGCGGGCGGATCGCGTAGAATCTGGCGGCGGAGTGGTCGGGCGGATTCCGAACTGACGGGGAGGGTTCGCATGGACAGGATGACGGTCGGCGGCGCAGTCCTCGACCGTATCGAGGAAACGGTGGACACCAGCTTCACCGCCGAGGGCTTCGTTCCGGCCTTCGACCCGGAGGTGCTGCGCCCGCATATGGCCTGGCTCGCGCCGCGCTATTACAGCCCGCGCACTTCGCCGCGCCTCACGGCGGCCGCGTGCGCGACGCCGGTGGCGGGTTCAACCTTGAGTGGTTCGTAGCGTAACCTGAACATCCAAGAGGAGGAGATCCGTGCGCATCGCTGATGACGTCACAGCGCTCGTTGGCAACACGCCCCTGGTCCGGCTGCGGCGCTTGACGGAGGGTTGCCGGGCCGAGGTGGTGGCCAAGCTCGAGTTCTACAGCCCGGCCCACAGCGTCAAGGACAGGATCGGCGTGTCCATGCTCGACGCCGCCGAGAAGGCGGGCAAGATCAAGCCCGACACGATCATCCTCGAGCCGACCAGCGGCAACACGGGCATCGCCCTGGCGTTCGTCTGCGCGGCACGCGGCTACAAGCTGGTGCTGACCATGCCGGATACTATGAGTAAGGAGCGGAGGTTGCTCCTGAAGGCCTACGGCGCCGAGCTGATCCTGACCCCGGGAAGCGAGGGCATGGCCGGGTGCATCAAGCGGACCGAGGACCTCGCGGCGACCGACCCGCGGTACTTCATCCCCCAGCAGTTCCAGAACCCGTCGAACCCCGAGATCCACCGCAAGACAACGGCCGAGGAGATCTGGCGAGACACAGACGGCAAGGCGGACATCCTGGTGGCGGGGATCGGCACCGGTGGGACCATCACCGGGGTGGGAGAAGTCCTCAAGGCGCGCAAGCCCGCGTTCAGGTGCGTGGCGGTTGAGCCCGACGCCTCCCCGGTCCTGTCCGGAGGGCAGAAGGGCCCGCACCCCATCCAGGGCATCGGCGCGGGCTTCGTCCCCGACGTGCTCAACACGAAGATCTGCGACGAGATCGTCCGGGTGAAGAACGACGACGCCTTCGCGACGGCCCGCCGCTCGGCGCGCGAAGAAGGCCTCCTCGTCGGCATCTCGTCCGGCGCGGCCATCTGGGCCGCCGTGCAAGTCGGGCGCCGGAGCGAAAGCGCGGGGAAGCTCATCGTCGTGATCATCCCCTCGTTCGGCGAGCGCTACCTGAGTACCGCGCTCTTCGCGGACCTGACGGACTAGCGCGCCCGGCTCATTTCTGCTCGACTCGGCCGACCTTCCGGACGCCATCGGCGAGGCGGCGCGCGTCTGCCTCGAAGAACTTCTGGAACTCCTCGCCCTGCTTGAAGGCGATCGGCGTCTCGAGCTTGTCCATGGCCGACTTGAAGTCGGGATCGGCCACTCCCGCGCGCGCCGCCTCGCGAAGAGTCCGGAGGACCGGCTCAGGCGTGCCCTTGGGCGCGAAAATCCCCGCCCAGATGTAGAACTCGGCCTCCGGGTAGCCCAGCTCCTTGAAGGTCGGGAGGTCGGGGAGCGAGGCCACACGCTTGTCCCCCCAGCCCGCGAGCGCGCGGAGCTTGCCCGCCTTGATCTGCGGCAGGACCACCGAGGGCCCCGAGGCAAGCGCGTCTACGTGGCCGCCGAGCAGCGCGGTCAGCGCGGGGCCGGCGCCGGCGTAGGGCACGTGCCGCAGCTTGATCCCCGCCCCGTGCGAGAGGAGCTCCATCGCCATGTGGAGCGTCCCGTAGATCCCCGACGAGCTGTACGAGATCTGGTTCGGCCGCTTCTTCGCGTCCTCGATGAAGTTCTTGGCCGTCTTCCACGGGCTCTCCGTTCGCACGACGAGGATGGTCGGGTCCGCCGAGATCAGCGCCACCGGCGCGAACTGGTCCACCGTGAAGGCGGGCGGGCGGCCGAAGAGCTTGTCGGCCTCGGGGATGATCGAGATGCTGGAGAGCGCCAGGAGCAGGGTGTAGCCGTCGGGCTTGCTGGTGGCGACGAACTGCATCCCCACGGCGCCGGCCGCCCCCGTCTTGTTGACCACGCCGACGGGCTGCTTCAGCACCTTCTCCATCGCCGCCGCCACCGGGCGCGCCGTCAGGTCCGCGACGCCCCCCGGCGGAAAGGGCGCGATGAGGCTGATCGGCCGCGAGGGGTAGGGCTCCTGCGCCGCGGCCGGTTGAACGCCCGCGCCCGGGGCGAGGACGACGAGGGCGAGCAGGGCAAGAATGGGCCGAAGTCGAGTCATAGGTTTTCTCCCTTTTCGTCGAGGGGGATGCGCCGGCGCCAGTCGAGACCTCGGACCATCCACGAGACGAGGTTCAAGAGCACGAGGGCGGCGCCGAAGGCCAGGAGCGTGCCGGAGATCGGCCGCGAGACGAGGATCGAGTACTGCCCGTCCGACATCGCGAGGGATTGTCTCAGCGCCAGCTCGATCATGGGGGCGAGGATGGCGCCCAGCACGATGGGCGCCGTCTCGAAGCCGAGCTTTCTCAGGATATAGCCGAGGGCGCCCATGCTGAGGGCGATCCACACGTCCACGACGCTGCCGTTCACGGCGTAGACGCCCACGACACAGAACATGATGATGGAGGGGTAGAGGAACGAGTAGGGGACGCGGAGCACGTTCACGAAGATGCCGACCATCGGCAGGTTGAGAGCGAGGAGCATCAGGTTGCCCACGTACATGGACGCGATGAAGCCCCAGAAGAGCTCCGGCTGCTGCGTGATCAGGAGCGGGCCCGGCGAGACGCCGTGGACCATGAGAGCCGCCAGCATCACCGCGGGGATGGGACCGGAGGGGACGCCGAGGGCGAGCATGGGCACGAAGGCGCCGGACGTCGCCGAGTTGTTCGCCGACTCCGGGCCGGCGACGCCGGCGACGGCGCCCCGGCCGAACTCTTCGGGATGGCGGCTCAGCTGGCGCTCCACCGCGTAGGAGACGAAGCTCGAGATGATGTGGGCGGAGCCCGGGATGATGCCGATGAGGAAGCCCAGCACGGTGCCGCGGCCGATCGGCATCACGGAGTCGCGCCACTCCCGGCGGGAGGGCAGGAGCTCGCGGAGCTTCGGCTTGAGGACCTTGGCCGGCACCTCTTGCCCCGCCGTCGCCAGCACCTCGGCGATGCCGAAGAGCCCGACCGCGACCGGCACCACGCCGAGGCCGTCCCCCAGCTCGACGTGCCCGTAATGGAAGCGGAAGTAGCCGCTCATC
>JACORX010000051.1 GCA_016179165.1 Candidatus Rokuibacteriota bacterium
CTCCTTGGCCGCGGCGATGATCTTCGGCCACGCCGCCATCTCCTGCATCTGCGAGCGATTGGTGTTCCGCCGGGCGAAGACGTCGCACATGTGACAGAACAGCCGGGGTTTCCCGGACCCCCGCTCGATCGTCAGCGGCGGCGAATACTTCTTCGCCCGCTCGACGCCCTTCTCGTTCAAGGCCAGGGCCGTGTAGGTCACGCCCGGCTTCGGGCGAAACTTGTCCATCAGCTCGTCCATGCGGGCCATCTGGGGCGTGTACTTCGGACTCACGAAGGAGCCGACCACGATTCGCTTCAACCCCGTCTCCGAGAGGGCCTCGAGCAGCGCCACCTTGGCCTCGATCGGGATATCGGCAGACTCGATCTGCATGCCCTCGCGCATGCCTTCTTCGGTGTAGACGATCGTGGGATAGCGTCCCGCCATGGTGTTCTCCTTTTTGTGCTCTCGCGCTAGCGCGGCCCGGTCACCGCGTCCATGAGCTCCCCAACGTCGGCGACGGCTTCCAGCCGCTGCACGAGCTGGATGGGACGGGCGATCCGCTCGCGGTCGAAGACGTACGCCGCGTTGGCGCGGAACTTGTCGACCACTGCATCGCCGGTCAGGTGCATCGCCGGCGCAAGGACCATATCATGCACCCGCCCGCCCCGCATCCTTACCACCAACCGCGCTTCCGGATTGCCGTCCGCGACGTGCGGACGGCGCAGGGTCACGTCGGGGTTGCGTGTCAACCGGACCCGGGCCATCAACGCCTGGATGTCGCCCTGGTCGGCGCGCTTGTCGGTGAACGTGTCCAGGTCGATCTTGCCGTCGATGACGGCGGCGGCGATGTTGTAGCGCAGACAGAACTTGCCCTCCAGTCCCTCGTGGACCTCGTCACGGAGCAGGGCCCCGGTGCAGGGCACGTTGGGACCGATGTGCTCGATCAGCTCCACGTCGTCCGGGCTGATCGTGTGCGTCCGGAGGAAGTCCAGCAGGCCGGTGAGGGTCTGGTGATTGCCGCCGCAGCAGGGCCACGGCTTGACCCGCGTGCCCTCCGAGACCAGGTGGTAGAGGTCGCCCAGGAACTTGGTGACCGCCGGGAGATTGCACTTGGCCCCACCGAAGTTGTCCGCATAGCCCTGACGGCCCTCGATGATGTCCGGATCGGCCGTGAACCCCTTGGCTGCCAGCTTGGCGGCGACCACGCCGCTCCGCGCCGCGTGGCCGGGATGGAACGGTTTCGTCATCGTGCCGAAGTTCCGCCGCAGGCCACTCGCCTGGGAGCCGGCGATCCCCAGCGCCATCCGGGTCTTCTGGACGTCCAGGCGCAGGAGCTTGCTCGCGACGACCGCCGACGCCATGGCGCCGAAGATCGCCGTCGGGTGCCAGTCCCTATCGGGGTGCAGGTTGGTGCTGAGCCTGGTGCCGACCTCGTAGCCGACGACCCAGGCCGCCAGCACCTCGCGGCCCGACAGGTGCAACTCCTCGGCGAGGGCGAGCGCCGGTGGAGTGAGGACGATCGCCGGATGCCCGCCGATGCCCCCCAGGTCGTCGAAGTCCTCGGCATGCCCCAGCGCGCCGTTGGCAAAGGCGGCGCTGGCAGCGGCGGTGCGGATCTTCGTGCCGATGACGCGCGCCTGCGGAGTGCCCCCCTGTTCCTCCGTGAAATCGGCGATCATCCGCCCCAGCTCAGTCGTCGAGCCCTGGATAGCCGTGCCCAGGAAATCGAGGATCGATTTCTTGGCCTGCTCGTACGCCGCGGCAGGGATGTCGGCGTACGAGGTGGCGACGATCCATTGCGCGAGGCTTTCAGTGGTCCCCATCGTCCTCACTCCGTTTCTGGCGCTGCCGCCGAGGTGACGCCCCTTAGTCCGAATTATGCGTGAACACCTACGCCACCCTCACCCCGACCCTCTCCCACTCCGAGGGAGAGGGAGCCGTTTCGATCCCCTCCCCCCCGGAGGGGGAGAGGGACAGGGTGAGGGGCGCATCGGACGCGGAACACGCGTTCGTGAAGAGCAGTTTAGGGTTGGCGCACACTATCTCGTTCCCTCCCCGACTGTCAAGGCGGGTCTCGGGGGACTGGACTGGCCGCCCTCGGCACGCCAGCCCCGGGGTCGTCCTCCTCGGCACCCAGGCGCCTCTTGAAGTCGGGGTCCCAGTAGGCCAGGCGGCCTCGCCGGACGCGCTCGTCCATCTCCATGTAGGCCAGGGGGCGCAACTGGGTGGGGCGGGTCGCGACGATCCCCGCCTGCTCCAGGTCCGCGTACCGCGCGTCGCTGTATCCGAGAATCCCCTGGAGCACGTCGCGGTTGTGCTCCCCCAGGGCCGGGCCGGGACCCCTGACGGCAAGCGGCGTCTTGTTGAGGCGCCAGGGGCGGCCGATGATCGCGCGTTCCCCGATGCCGCGTTCCGGCGGGAACCGCTGGGTCTCCAGGAAACCACGGGACCGGAGGTGCGGGTCCAGGTTCACGTCCCTCGCGTCGAAGACCGCGCCGGCCGGGACCCCCGCGCCCTGCAGGCGCTCCATGGCCTCGAACTTCGGGAGGCCCCTGGTCCACTCGGCGACGATCCCGTCGATCTCGTCGTGGTGCCCGAGACGATCGCGGTGGGTGGCGAAGCGGGGCTCCTTCGCGAGCGCGGGCTTGCCGATGAGACGGCACAGCGCCGCCCACTCCTCGTCGTCCCGCACCGACACGACGCACCACTGATCGTCGCCGGCACACGGGTAGCACCCCTGTGGCGCCTTGGAGGGATGGCGGTTCCCGAGACGCCCCCCCAAGCGCCCGTTCGCCAGCCAGTCGAGAACGTACTCGCTGACCGTGTAGCACCCCAGCTGATACATGCCGACATCGATCCAGAGTCCCTTCTTGTACCGATGGCGGTAGCGGAGGGCCAGCGCGGTCCCCATGAGGCACGCCCAGCACGCCAGGAAGTCCACGTAAGACTGGCCGGCCTTGGAGGGGATGCCCCCGCGGTACCCGGTCACGTGCGCCAGCCCGTGCGTCGCTTCCTGGGTCGTGGCC
>JACORX010000476.1 GCA_016179165.1 Candidatus Rokuibacteriota bacterium
CGAGTACACGATCGACGCGCGCTCCAGGATCGTGGCCTCGCCCGCCGGTTTTAGCGAAACCGTGTGGGCCGCGCTCGCCGAGATGGGGCTGCTCGGCGTGCCCTTCGCTGAAGAGCACGGCGGCTTTGGCGGTACGGCGGTGGACGTCATGCTGGTGATGGAGGCCCTCGGCGAGGGTCTCGTCGTCGAGCCTTACTGGGTCAACGTGGGACTGGCCGGACGCCTGGTTGCGCACGGCGGCTCCGCCGAGCAGCAGAAGCGTATCCTGCCGGCCCTCATCCAGGGTAAGCGCCGCCTCGCCTTCGCCCACACGGAGCGCGGGGCCCGCTACGATCTGCGCCATGTCGGGGCACGCGCGAAGCGATCCGGACGGGGCTTCACGCTAGAGGGCGAGAAGCGCGCGGTCCTCCACGGGGCCGCCGCCGACACGTTGATCGTCTCGGCCCGCACCTCCGGCTCCGACACCGATCCAGGCGGGATCAGCCTTTTCCTGGTGGACCGCGGCGCTTCGGGTCTCACCGTGAAGGACTACCGCACGATCGACGAGCTGCGGGCGGCCGACGTCTGGCTCTCGGGCGTGACCGTGCCGCCGGACGCGATGCTCGGCGCTGAAGGCCGGGCCATCGCCCTGATCGAGGCCGCCGCCGACTACGCGACCGCGCTCCTCTGCGCGGAGGCCGTGGGCGCCATTCGCTTTGCCAACGAGGCCACCCTCGAGTACCTCAAGACGCGGCGCCAGTTCGGCGTGCCCATCGGTAGCTTCCAGGCGCTCCAGCACCGCATGGTGGACATGGTGATCAGCTACGAGCAGGCCCGCTCGATGGCCTGCCTGGCCTGCGTCAAGGTGGACACGGCTGGCGCGGCCGAGCGCCGCCGCGCCGTCTCGGCCGCCAAGATCAAGGTCGCCGACGCCTGCCGGCACGTCAGCCAGGAGGCGGTGCAGCTCCACGGCGGGATGGGCATGACCGAGGAGTTGAAGATCAGCCACACGTTCCGCCGGCTGACCATGATCGGGCAGACCTTCGGCGACGCCGACCACCATCTGGAGCGCTTCGCCGAGGCTCTGTAAGGCCCCGCCCCGCGCTTAGTGGGTTGGTGAATGACTCACAGGCCGCTCAAAAAGGTTCAGATGCGAGGCGGCGCCCCGCCGTTCGAGTTGAGCGGCCGTTGTTGGCCGCGAGACGAGGGCTCAGTAGATCCCGCAGGCATCACGGACGACTGTCTCAGCTCTCGCCTCGTGGCTTCGCCCCTCAGCTCGAACTGCCACGAGCGTGCGGCCGAGGGCGCCAACGAAGCAGATGGGCCTTTTTCAGCGGCCTGTCAGGGCTGCTTGGTGGTCCGCCAGTGGGCGGCGATCTCGCCGAGCGGCGCGACCCAGACGCGCGGCGTGTGCTTGACGTGGTCGAGCAGCTCGCGCAGGCACGCCAGGCGCGACGGCCTGCCGATGATCTGCGGGTGGAAGGTGAAGTTGGTAATGCCGTGGGCCTCGGCGATGCCGTCGAACTCCGTGATCCATCCCTGGAGCACCGGCCCCGGCGCCTGGATGCTCCGCTGGCCCGTGAACATGAAGAACGGCGCGTCGTCCAGCACCCACGAGACGGGGATCTCGACCAGCGCGCGGCCGTGGGCCTCCGGGTGGAGATACGGCACGAGGCGGTCCATCATGTTCGAGCAGTACTCGAAGCCGTGCTTGGCGACGAGATCGAGCGACGTCGCGGAGAGCTGCCAGGCCGGGGCGCGCCAGCCGACCGGACGGCGTCCGGCGAGCGGCGTCAGCGTCTCGAGGCTCTTCGTGAGGATCGCCTCTTCCTGCTCGGGCTCGAGCTCGGAGACGCGCTCGTGCTCGTCGCCATGGCAGCCGATCTCGTGCCCCGCCGCCGCGATGGCGCGGACGGCGTCGGCATAGTGCGACGCGACCCACGCGGGGATGAAGAAGGACGCGCGGACGTCCGCCTTCTCCAGCAGCGCCAGGATGCGCGGCAGCGCTTCGACCGGGCCGAAGCGCCCCTGCGACAGCGTGACGGGCTCGTGGATGTCGCGCGCCATCCAGAGCGTCTCGGCGTCCATGTCGAAGGTGAAGGCGCAGGCCGCCCGGGTCTCGCCGGGCCACCGGGGTGCCGCGGGGGCCGCCGCTTTGGCGTCTGCCATGGGGCTCAGAGATTAACCCAGACCGGGCCCGGGAGCCAGCCCTCTCGGGATCCCGCGATCGGGTCCTGCAGGACGCGTCTGTGCAGGACGCGTCTTGACTGCCGCGCGGTCGCTGGCGCAAGATCGCCGTTGATGACTGGCCCGGCTGGGGGATCACTGATGCGGCCCGCGTGGCTCTCTCGGCGCCAGCAACCCCGCCGCCGGCCCCCAGCGCCTCCGGCCCAGTCGGATAGTGGCCATAAGGGCTATTCGCTTCCCTCCTCCGGCCCCCATAATGCTGGCGTCGTGCGGGCGGATGTAGGCCGGTGTCTCGGGAAACAGATCGGGATAGGTCAGCGTGAGCGCGTAGGGCTTGCCGGGTATTGCGAAGTCCATATCGACTTCCACGACGAAGTCGGCATCGACTCGCCAAGCACACGCGACCAGCCGGCTCGTGCGTGAACAGGTTCATCCGGTCAAACGGAATTGACGCCGGACGTCGCCGGTTCCGACGAAATGCGACAGCAGGCGGTAGTTCTTCTGCTCGTGTCGGATCTTGCCGGCGACGATCGCGGGATGAACCTGCAACGCCCTCGACAGACTGACAACCGCCATCGGCGTCGGATTTCGACGCGCCTCGCTCGTCTGCCATATCGCATTCGGGACAAGGGCCTCCTCCGCCCATTGATCCGCCTGGGCCTCCTTCGGGTTTCGACGGCTGCCTTCGGTTTCGCGGAGCGTGAGGTCGTCGACAAAGACGGTGTCGCCGTCACTATCCATGTGGCGGCCGAGATGGGCCAGTTCGTGTAGGACGCAGAACCAAAAGCTATCGATGCGGTCGTAGCGAAGCGTTAGGCCGACTACTGGCGTGCCGTCGGCAAGCTTGAGTGCGGCACCGTCCAGATAGGTCCTCGACAGGTGTCGGACGGCGACGAGAGCAATTCCGTGCTTGGCGAGAAACTCCTTGGCGAGACGTGGCCCCTCGTCCGACCAGCTCAGGCGCGCCAGCTGGGCGAGGAAGTCCAGTGTGATCGTTCCGGACTTGTAAGAAACCGGAGGACGAGCCTCATTTGCATCCGCGAGCACCTTCCAGCACCACGCCTTGAGCGCGTAGGGGTCGGTCTTCGCGTTGGCCCGGGCGTAGTCGTTCTTGCGGTAGAGCGCTGCGCACGCTACAGCCAGCCCGCCCGCGCGCCGAATCAGATCGCCGATCAGCTCCTCTGCGCGTGACTCGAGGTTCTTGACCTTCGGGATCCAGCCGAGTTTTGCCATTGCCTCCAACGGAAAGCGGTCCCACTCGATCCCCGCGAGCGGATCGGCGAGGGACGCTCCCGGTTCTTGAAGAAGCACCTCAGCTGGGATGCCGAAGTGCTCATGGAGTGCCCGCGCGATCGGCATCGTGATCCGCCGCTTGCCAGAAAGCACCTCGGAAACCTTCGCGCGGCTGCCGATGAACGGAACGAGGTCTCGCTGAGTCAGGCCTGCTTGCTCGAGCCGGAACTCGATGGCCGCGACGGCGCTTGGGTAGCCCATCGAGACGTGCTTTGCCTCATAGTGCTCGACGAGATCCGTTAGGACGTCGAGCTCCTCACCCTCCGGTGTGCCGGGCTCGGCGTCCATGAGCGCGTCAATGCGGGCGAGCGCGGCCTCGTAGTCCGCTTCGATCCGAATTGGCTTGATCATGCCCATGTCACACCCCCTCCGCGTCGATCCCGTCGTACTCGGCGTGCGTTCCCACGAATCGGATGTAGACCAGCCGATA
>JACORX010000467.1 GCA_016179165.1 Candidatus Rokuibacteriota bacterium
GTTCATCGGCGTCCACCGCGGGCTCTGCACGGCCTTTGCCGAGAACATCGACAAGCTCAGGGAGAACCTGCCCGAGACCAGGCCGCACTTCATCTGCAGCGTGCCCCGGGTCTTCGAGAAGGTCTACGCGGGGGCGATGGCCAGGGCCGAAGGCGGCTCGCCGGTCAAGCGCACGATCTTCAACTGGGCGGTGGGCGTGGGCAAGGCCGTGTCGCGGCTCAAGCAGGCCAAGCAGCCCGTGCCCGCGGCGCTCGCGGTGTAGTACAAGATCGCCGAGAAGCTCGTGTTCTCCAAGATGCACGCCGCGCTCGGCGGCAGGCTGCGCTTCGCCGTCTCGGGGGGCGCGCCGCTGTCGCGCGAGATCGCGGAGTTTTTCCATGCGGCCGGCATTCTCATCCTGGAGGGGTACGGTCTGACCGAGACCTGCCCCGTGCTGACCAACAACCGGGAGGACAGCTTCAAGTTCGGCTCGGTCGGCCGGCCGATGCCGGGGGTGGAGATCAAGCTCGCGCCCGACGGCGAGATCCTGGGCCGCGGCGGGAACATCGCAAAGGGCTACTTCAAGAGGCCGGACGCGACGAAGGAGGTGTTCCTTCCGGACGGTTGGTTCGCGACGGGCGACATCGGGCGCCTGGACTCGGACGGCTTCCTCTTCATCACCGACCGCAAGAAGGACCTGATCGTCACGGCCGGCGGGATGAATATCGCGCCCCAGAACATCGAGAACTTGCTCAAGGGCGATCCATTCATCAGCCAGGTCATGGTCCACGGCGACCGGCGGCCGTACCCGGTGGCCCTGATCACGCTCAACCCGGAGGAGCTCGCCAAGTTCGCCCGCGAGCAGGGGATCATGGCCAGCGACCCCACGGTGCTGGCGAGTCACCCGAAGATCGTCGAGCGCGTCCAGCGCACGGTCGACGCGAAGAACTCCGAGCTACAGTCCTACGCCAAGGTCAAGAAGTTCACGATTCTTCCGGAGGACTTCACCGTGGAGAACGGCGCGCTGACGCCTACCCTCAAAGTAAAGAGAAAAGTCATCAGCGAGCGGCACCACGCAGCCCTCGACGCCCTGTACCAGTGAGCGCGGCGCTGCTGCGCCTTGCCGTGAGGAGGGACAGTCGGTAGGATGGGCGGTATGCAGGCTGCCGTGCTCCACGGGCCCCGGGACATCCGGATGGAGAACCGGGCCCTCCTCACGCCGGGAGCCGGCGAGGCCGTGGTGCAGGTGTTCGCCTCGGGTCTCTGCGGCACCGACTACCGCATCTGGAACGGCGACCGCGCGGTGCAGTACCCGCTCATCATGGGGCACGAGTTCATCGGCGAAGTGGTCGCGGTCGGCCCCGACGTGCACACGCTCAAGCCCGGCCAGAAGGTCGCGGTCGAGCCCAACTACTCCTGCGGGGTCTGCCCGCTTTGCCGCGAAGGCAACCGCAACCTCTGCCTCTCGCGCATTGCCATCGGCATCGACGTCAACGGGGGCTTCGCCGAGCAGGCCTGCCTGCCGGCGCGGTGCTGCTGGCCGGCGCCGGCCGAGATCAGCGACGACCAGCTGATGCTGGCGGAGCCTCTGGCGGTTGTCGTTCGCGCCGTCGCGCGCGGTGAAGCCAGGCGGGGGGAGTCCGCCGCCGTGCTCGGCGTGGGCGCGCTGGGACTCCTCGCCATCCAGGTCCTCAAGGCGAAGGGGCTCCGCGTGCTCGCGGTCGGGCGCACGGAGCAGCGCCAGCATCTGGCCAGGGCGCTGGGCGCCGACGACTTCACCACCAGCGGGGAAGGCGGCGCCACCGAGGCGGCCCGCGCCTTCTCGGGTCGCGAGGGTGTGGACCTCGTGATCGAGACGGCCGGGACGGGCGTGGCGGTCGAGCAGGGGCTCGAGCTCCCTCATCCGGGCGGGCGCGTTGTGCTGACCGGACTCCCGCACGAAACCTCGACGGTGAACTTCTTCGGGGTTGTCCGTCGCGAGCTGCGCATCATCGGTTCCATGATCTACCAGCAGGAGTTTCCCGAGGCCATCCGGCTCCTCTCCACGGGCGCGGTGACGGTGGACAGGCTCGTCACCCACCGCTTCCCGCTGGCGCGGATCGGGGAGGCCTTCGCCGCCCACCGCTCGCCCGAGGCCATCAAGGTCACCGTCGCCACCTAGCCGCGGCTCGCGCCGGAAAGGCCGCTACCATGCCCTACGCCACGCTCAACGGCATCCGCTTCCATTTCGACACCCACGGAGAGGGCGAGCCCGTCCTGCTCATCAACGGGCTGTCGGCGCCGTCGGCCAACTGGCTTTTCCAGGTCAAGGGCTTCTCGCCCCACTACCGCGTCATCACCTACGACAACCGCGGCGTCGGCGAGACCGACATGCCGGACGCCGCATCGTATCCCACGTCGCAGATGGCCGACGACGCGGCCGCCGTGCTCGAGCATCTGGACATCCGAGGAGCGCACGTGGTCGGCCACTCCATGGGCGGCACCATCGCCATGGAGCTCGCCATTCGGCACCCGAAGCGGGTGCAGAGTCTCTCGCTCTGCGGCACGTGGGCGCAGGGCGACGCGCGTTTTCTCCACACCATCCACGCCTGGATGGCGCTCTGGGGGCGGGTTGACCCAGACGCGCGCTTCCGTCACCTGGTCATGCCCTGGCTCTACACGCCGGCCTTCTTTGCGGATCAGGCCCAAGTGGACGAGATGGTGAAGCGCGTGCTCTCCTACCCCTTCCCAACCAAGCCCGAGGCCATACAGCGCCAAGGGCAGGGAATTATCGACTGGAACGGGACGCGTCTCCGAGAGATCAAGAAGCTCCGCGCGCCCACTCTCGTCCTCGTCGGGCGCGACGACAACCTGACGGTGCCGGCTTTCTCCCGCGCGCTGGCCTCCCTGATCCCCAAGTCCCAGCTCAAGCTCATCCCCGGCGGCCACGGCTTCACGATCGAATACTGGGAGGCCTTCAACCGCGCCGTCCTGGGCTTCCTGAAGGGCGTCAAGCGGTGACGGACGGTAGGCTCCCGGGCAAAACCGCCATCGCCCCGGGCTATGTCCAGACCGAGATCATCACGATGGCTACCTTTGATAGGGTGGCTCGAGGGGCGTAAACAAAGAGATACACCCCGGCGTCGTAGAGGACAGGAGGCATTCGATGAGAGCACGCGCTGTCGGCTTGGGCCTGATCACCGTCGCCGTCGTGGCCGGGGCAGCCTGCTCGAACGCGCCGCTCTCCACGCAGGGTCCTGCACCCGCCTTCCGTGCCGCCGCTCCCGAGCCGCCCCCCGCCGTCCGCGTCACGCTGCCGGGGAGCACGCTGTCCGAGGGCCAGCAGATCACGCACACGCTGAACCGCCTGAGCTATGGCCCGCGCCCTGGTGACGTCGAGCGCGTGCGCAAGATGGGGCTCGGGCAGTGGATCGAGCGCCAGCTCGAACCCGGACGGATCCCTGACGACCGCGTGGAGGCGGCGCTTCTCGCCTTTCCAACCCTCACGATGCCGGTACCCGACCTGGTGCGCGCGTATCCCGAGCCCGATCAGAAGGTCCTCGCCACGCTCCGGTCCGGGCAGATGAGCCAGGAGGAGATGCGGGCCATGGCGCCGCCCGAGAAGCGGCCGTTCCGGATCGCCGCCGAGCTCCAGGCCGCCAAGCTCACCCGCGCCGTGCTCTCCGAGCGCCAGCTCGAACAGCTCGTGACGAACTTCTGGTTCAATCACTTCAACGTGGACGTCCGCAAGGGCGCGGTGAAGTGGATGGTCGCCGACTACGAGCGCACGGCGATCCGGCCGCACGCGCTCGGCAAGTTCCGTGACCTCCTGCTCGCGACGGCACGTCACCCCGCGATGCTCTTCTACCTGGACAACTGGATGTCCACCCAGGCCGACTTCGTCCCGGTCGCCGGGCCGGCCAAGGGCCGGAAATTGGGGCTCAATGAGAACTACGCGCGCGAGATCATGGAGCTGCACACGCTCGGCGTGGACGGCGGTTACACGCAGGAGGACGTGATCGAGGTGGCCCGGGCCTTCACCGGATGGAGCATCGACCGGCCGCGGGAGCAGGGCACCTTCCGGTTCGTGCGGGTCGCCCACGACAACGGCGTCAAGCGGATCCTCGGCCACGTGCTGCCCGCAAACGGCGGCGAGCAGGACGGGGTCAAGGTCATCGACATCCTGTCGGGCCACCCCTCGACCGCGAAGTTCATCGCCACCAAGCTCGCGCGCCGCTTCGTGAGCGACGAGCCGCCGCCGGCCCTGGTGGAGCGCGCTGCCAGGACCTTCCGAGACACCGACGGCGACATCCGCATGGTCGTCGTCACGATCATCACGTCGCCGGAGTTCCTCTCGTCTGAGGCCCACCGCGCCAAGATCAAGACGCCGCTCGAGATCGTGGCCAGCTCGGTGCGGGCGGTGGACGGCGAGCTCCAGGGGCCCGGCGCCCCGGGCTCCCAGCAGCCGGGCGGGGGCCTGGCGCTGGCCCAGCAGGTGAACAGGCTCGGCGAGCCGCTCTACCAGCAGCAGCCGCCTACGGGCTATCCCGACGTGGCGGAGGCCTGGGTCAATGCGGGCGCGCTGCTGAACCGCATGAACTTCGCCCTGGGCCTGACGGCCAACCGCGTGCCGGGGGTGCGTGTGGACCTCTCACGCGCCGTCGGCTCGGCGGACCGGCGCAAGCCCGAGCAGGTGCTGGACGCGCTCCTGCGTGCTGTCCTCCAGGGGCAGGCGACGTCCGAGACGCGGAGCGTGCTCGCCGCCCAGCTCGACGACCCCGAGATCACGCGGGCCACCAGGGACGACCGCGGGCCGGCGGACACCGACGTCGAGAAGCTGGCGGCCCTCGTCCTGGGCTCGCCGGAGTTCCAGAGGAAGTAGCGACGATGGACTGTGCCTGCACTCGCGGCTCGTTCATGAAGGCAGGCGCGCTGGCGCTCCTCGGCATGGGCTCGGTCCCGCGCTTCCTGGTGCGCACCGCCTACGCCCAGGGCACTGCGGCGCGGCCGAAGATCCTGATCGCGGTGTTCCAGCGGGGCGCGGTCGACGGGCTCAGCATGGTGGTCCCGCATGGCGATCCCAGCTACTACGCTTCGCGCAGCAGCATCGCCGTCGCGAGGCCGACGGCGGGGAGCGCCGAGGCGACCGTAGACCTCGACGGTTTCTTCGGCCTGCATCCGGCGATGGTGTCGCTCAAGCCCGCCTGGGACGACAGGCATCTCGCCATCGTGCACGCCTGCGGCTCTCCCGACACGACGCGCTCGCACTTCGACGCCCAGGACTACATGGAAACGGGCACGCCGGGCGTGAAGAGCACGCAGGACGGCTGGCTCTCGCGCGGGCTCCAGGCCGTGCGCGCCACGCCCACCTCGCCCTTCCGCGCCGTCGCGATGGGCTCCCAGCTGCCGCGGGCGCTCCGGGGAGAGGTGGGCGCCGTCGCCATGGGCACGGTCGCCGACTTCGACGTCAAGCAGGACATGGGGCGTATGGGCGCCGGCATCGTGAATGCGCGCCGGGGCTTCGAGTCGCTCTACGAACAGGACGTCAAGGACATCCTGCACGGGACGGGGCGCGAGACCTTCGACGCGGTCAAGATGCTCAAGAGCGCCGACCCCCAGCGCTTCGCCCCCGAGAACGGCGCCCTGTACCCGCGCGGCAGGCTTGGCGAGAGCCTCAAGCAGATCGCCCAGCTCATCAAGGCCGACGTCGGGCTCGAGGTCGCCTTCGCCGATATGGGCGGCTGGGACACGCACGCCTACCAGGGCAACGAGAAGGGGCAGCTGGCGCTGAGGCTGACGGAGTTCTCCCAGAGCCTGGCGGCGCTCTACCGCGACCTCGGCGATCGCATGGCCGACGTCGTCATCCTGACGATGTCGGAGTTCGGCCGCACCGTGCGCGAGAACGGCAATCGCGGCACCGACCACGGTCACGCGACGGCGATGCTCGTGCTCGGCGGCCCGGTCAAGGGAGGCCGGATGGCGGGCAGGTGGCCCGGGCTCGCGCGCGAGCAGCTCTACGAGGGGCGGGACCTCGCCGTGACCACGGACTTCCGCGATCTCTTTGCCGAGGTGGCCGTGCGGCACCTCGGCGTGACGGCGACGTCATCGCTCTTTCCGGGCTTCCCGATGAATCCCGCCAAGTATCCCGGGGTGCTCGTGTAGACTCGGCCGCATGTGGGTCGCCCTGGCACTCACCGCCGCGCTTTGCCAGGTGCTGCGGAACACGGTGATGAAGCGCCTGGGCCACGAGCTGGACGAGTACATGGCTGTGTGGGGGCGCTTCACCTTCCTCCTGCCGTTCGCCGCGCTCTTCGTTCTCTGGCACGGCGCCCCGGTGATCAAGCCCGGCTTCGTCTGGGCCTGTCTCCTCTTCGCGGTGTGCCAGATCATCTCGACGGTGGCGCTGTCGAAGGCGCTCAAGCTCTCCCCCATCTCCCTGGTGA
>JACORX010000468.1 GCA_016179165.1 Candidatus Rokuibacteriota bacterium
CGCGAGCGAATGGGTGTGTCCACACGATGACCTGAAGCTCGGCCTCCAAAACACCGCGCGCTACTACTACTACCCCGGCTGGCACGAGCCCGGCACCACGCTCGAGTTCGGCTTCAACAAGAAGGCGTACGAGGCGCTCCCGGTCGACTTGCGGCGGACGCTCGACCATGCCGCCGCGGCGGTGCAGGTCTATGGTCTCACGGACTACCACGTGAAGAACGCCATCGCGCTCGAGCGGCTCAGGACGGAGTTCAAGGGCAAGGTCGAGGTACTCCGGCTCCCGCTACCGGTGCTACGCGATCTCAAGAAGCTGGCGGCCGAGGTTGTCAAGGAAGAATCCGAGAAGAGCCCCATGGCCAGGAAGGTGCACGCCTCCTTCACGAAGTTCCAGGCGCTGGTCGGCCCCTGGGACCACGTCGCCGAAGGCGCCTACCATCAGTTCATGGCAGTGTGAGGAGGCGTGTAGGCCAAGGCGGGGGCCCAGTCCCCGCGGGCGTGGCTGGACTCCCGAAACCGTCGTAGCTACAATGGCTACAAGGAAAAGGAGCAAACATGAGCGCGGTGGGCGTTCGGGAGCTGAAGAACCGGTTGACCTACTACCTGCGAAGGGCCAGGAAGGGCGAAGAGGTCATCGTCACTGAGCGCGGCCGCCCGGTGGCAATCCTGCACTCCCTGCAGCACCTGGACCGAGCGGCGGCCTTGGAGACACGACTCGCCCGGCTGGCCGCGCTCGGGATCATCACGCTCCCGACCCGGAAGGGATTCGGGCGGACCCGTCCCTTGCGCATCTCTGGTCCTCCGGTCTCCCGGGCGATCCTCGCGGATCGCCGGTGACCTATCTGGACACCAGTGCTCTGGTCAAGTGCTTCGTGTCGGAGGCTGGATCCAGTGAGGTCCGGAGCCTGTTGACGGGAGACGGCCCGATTGCATCGGCCACGATCGCGTACGCGGAGTTGTATTCCGGGCTCACGCGACGACACCGGGAAGGGGTCCTCTCGCAGCTCCAGTACCGACTCGCGTGCCGGCGTTTCGAGAGGGACTGGATGGCGCTCGTGAAGGTGGAATTGGGCGCCGAGATCCTGAGCTCAGCACGGGGTCTGATCCAGCGCCACAGCTTGCGCGCCTTCGACGCCATCCATCTCGCCTCCGCTCTCGGGCTGCAGGCGGCCGCGAACGAGCCCGTGACCTTCGTGGCTGCGGACCAGCGCCTGTTGCGGGCCGCGGCCGGCGAGCGGCTCGCGACGGTCAACCCGGAAACCGCCCGCGGTCGATAGAGACGCCTGATGCCCGCCCGCTTCTTGAAACCGCTTCACTGGATCTGGATGGCAACCACGCTTCTCTTGCCCGCCCACGCGGGCGAGGCACAGGAGGCTCCTCGGCCGTTCCGGATTGGCGTCCTGAATGCGGCGTGGGCGGCGAGCCATCCGACGGTCGAAGGGCTCAAGGCCGGGCTCAAAGCGCTCGGCGTCGAAAACGGGCGCGACGTGACGTTCGACATCCGCTTCACCGAAGGGAAACTGGATACGATGCCGGCGGCCGCCGGGGCCCTCGTCACGGCCGGTGTCGACCTGATCTTCACGAGCCAGGAAGCAGCCACTCAGGCCGCCAAGGACGCGACGAAGGGCGTGCCGATCGTGTTCACCCTGGTGGGCGACCCGGTGGGCGCCGGCATCGTGGGCACGCTCGCCCAGCCCGGCGGCAACGTGACGGGTGTCTCGAGTCTGCAGACTGAGCTCGTGGCGAAACGTCTGGAAGTTCTCAAGACACTCGCCCCGGCCGTCCGACGGGTCTGGCTCATCTATTACGGTGTCGACCTGAGCACGGCGCCCATGATTCGGAAGGCGCTCGAGGCGGCACAGCGCATGAAGCTGGAGGTGGTGCCGAAAGGCGTGCTCGACGCGAGCGAGCTGAGGCGGCTGCTCGGCGAAGTCCGCCGCGACGACGCGGTGCTCGCGCTGGAAGGATCGAGCCCGGATCTTGCCATCGCGATCATCGAGCAGTCGCTCGCGTTGCGAGTTCCGGCTGTCTTCGGGACGGCGCTCTGGGTCGGCTATGGTGGTCTCATGTCGTACGGGCCGGACTACTTCGCCCAGGGAGTCCAGGCCGCCGTGCTGGTCGCCAAGATTCGGCGGGGCGTCCGGCCTCAGGACCTGCCCGTCGAAGGCGCCGAGAAGATCGATCTCGCGGTGAACCTCAAAACCGCAGAAGTGCTCGGGCTCACCGTGCCGCGAAAGATCCTGCTCCGCGCCGACGCCTTCCGGCGATGAAGAACCCGGGCTCGGGCGGGCGGCTCTTCCGCAAGTACGTCGTCGTCCTGCTCGTTCTGGTCGGTGGCGTGCTGATGGCGTCGAGCCTGGTCGAGCTTTACTTCTCCTACCGGGAGACTCAGCGCGCGATCGTCCAAGTCGAGCGCGCCAAGGCGGTGGCGGCGGCCGTCGGGATCGAGCAGTTTCTCAGAGAGGTCGAACAGCAGGTGCGCGAGACGACCCGGACCGCGTCCGACGATCCCGACGCGAGCCAGGTGGGACAAGGGCGGCTCGGCTTTCGCCAGGGCCTGGGAGCGGCGCTGGCGGAGCAGCGCGAGCTCGATTTCCTCAGGGTCCTTCGCAATGTGCCAGCGGTCAGCGCGCTGAGCCATCTCGACCTTGCGGGCAAGGAGCAGCTTCGCGTCTCTCGCCTGGACCCGGATGTCGTCGGCAGCCAGGAGGACTTTTCCCAAGCGCCAAAGTTCCTCGAAGCGAGAGCGGGCAAGACGTACTGGAGTCCCGTCTATTTCAAGAACGAGTCGGACCCGTACGTCACGCTGGCCGTGCCGCTTGGCAAGTACGCCCTCGAGGTGACGACGGCGGAGGTCAGCCTCGGCGCTGTCCTGAAGGCTGTCTCGCAAATCGAGGTCGGCCCGCGCGGATATGCCTACGTGGTGGATTCCCGGAACCAGCTCGTGGCCCATCCGAACAGTCGGATCCTGCGAGAGAAGCGGGATGTCTCCGCCCTCGTCCAGGTGAAGTCAGCGCGGGCCGAACGCTCAGGA
>JACORX010000055.1 GCA_016179165.1 Candidatus Rokuibacteriota bacterium
ACCTTCACGGACAGGCCCGACGTCACCTGCCAGGCGTGACTGAGCTTGACCCAGCCGCGGTTCTCGGGCAACCCTTCCGACCGCCGCGAGTCAAGCAAGCCCTCGTTGATACCGAAGCCCGTCAGTTGACCACGGGTGTCCCGGGAGAGGATGTAGCGGTAGTCGAGATCGGCGCCTATACCCCGCTTGCTGAAGACATCCAGGGCCACAACCACGTCCTGGCTGTCATTGATGGCCCAGTAGTACGGTACCCGAGCGAGGAAGCCGTAGCGGGAGTTCGAACCGTATTCGGGGAAGAGAAAGCCTGACTGCCGCTCGCTGCCGAGGGGAGCCGCGAAGAACGGCACCCAGGGGATGACCGGGAGGCCTTTGACGAGAAACGAGGTGTCGGTGCCGGTGATCAGGTCTCCGAGGTCGGCCTCGGCCGAGCCGAGGCGGAAGGACCAGGCGGGGTCATCACCCTCGCACGTCGTGAAGATGCCCTGCCGGACGCTGTAGACGCCCTCGCCCAGCCGGTCCATCCGGTCCGCGGAGAGGCGATAGTAGGGCTGCACGAAGGTCGAGCCCTTGTAGACCACCCCCGTGCCGGTATTGAGGTTGAAATCGATGCGCTCCCCCACGAGCCGGTCCTGGCCGTCGAAGAACACCGCCTTGCCCTGGGCGACGGCCTCACCGGTGGCGCGGTTGAGCTCCACGCGGTCGGCGACGAGCCGGCTTCTTCCGCGGATGATCTCGACGTTGCCCGTGGCCAGCAAGAGATCGGAATCGCCGCCGACCTGCCGCATACGGTCTGCCACGATACTGGTCTCGCCCCCCGGACCGCTTAGGGACAGGGGTGACTGCTGGGCCAGGGCCGGCCAGGGACCGGCGAGGCCGCAGATGGCCACGGCGAGGACCGCGGCCCAGCCTCGAGGGGTCAGTCGGCCACGCAGACAGACGTCGAGCGCGGATTTCGGAAACACAGACCCATATGGTATCAGCCACATCGGACGGTCTGGCGAAAAATATCTGTATTTTCACTGGCTTGGACGAGTATCTCGCCTATGAGAAAGAGCGAGCCCGCCACACAAATGGTAGGGGCCTGATCCTCCGATAGGGCCATCTGTAGGGCCTCGGTGGGAGTGGCCGCCGTATCTACTCGTGTAGTCCCACTGCCAACCCCGCTGCCAACCAGGCTGCGAGCCAGCTCAGCGAGCGAGGCAGGGGTGGCGGCCCGCGGGTGATGGGCGGCTGTGCAGATGACCCGCTCTGCCAGCGGCAGGAGCGCGCCCAGGATGCCGGTCCCGTCCTTGTCCTCAGAGGTGCCGACCACGAAGGTGACGCGCCGGCCGGGGAAGTACGTCGCAAGCGACGCCGCGAGCGCCCGGGCGCCGGCCGGGTTGTGCGCCCCGTCCACGATGACGGCCGGGTCGTGGCGGATCAGCTGGAACCGCCCCGGCCAGCGCGCCCGGCCGAGGCCCTCGCGGATCGCGGCGTCACCGGCGCCGAGGGCTCGGGCCGCCGCCGCCGCCAGGAGCGCGTTACCGGGTTGGAAGACGCCCAGGAGACCGCAGCGCACGTCGTCCAGACGCCAGCCGGGTCCTTCGAAATCGAGCCACTGGCCGTTCAGTGACGCGGCTCTTACCCGCACGTGGAGATCACGCCCCTCGACGACAAGCGGCACGCCGACGAGGGCAGCCCGGCGGGCGAGGACGGCCTCGACGGCAGGCTCCTGCCCGGCCGAAAGCGCGACCCCGCTCCTGATGATGGCCGCCTTCTCCCCGGCGATGGCTTCGAGCGTATCGCCCAGATACCCCTGGTGGTCGTAGTCGATGCGCGTGATCACCTCGACGGCCGGACGGCCGACGGAGGTAGAGTCGAGCCGCCCGCCGAGACCCGCTTCGAGCACCGCCACCTCGACGCCTTCTCTCGCGAAGTGGTCGAGCGCAAGCGCGGTCAAGGCCTCGAACATGGTCGCGTCGAGCCTTGCCAGGAGCGTGCCGAGCGCCTCCACGCCGTCGGCAAGATCGGCCTCCTCGATCGGGCGGCCGTCCACGCGGATGCGCTCGCGCAGGTCCAGCAGGTGGGGCGAGGTGTACAGGCCCACGCGGCGGCCGGCGAATTCTAAGATTGCCGCGAGCATCGCGGCGACGGAGCCCTTGCCGTTGGTGCCCGCCACCTGCACCAGGGTCATCGCGCGCTCCGGGTTGCCCACCGCGTCGAGGAGCGCCTCGATGCGCTCGAGGCCGGGGCGCATGCCGGCCATTTCTCCGCCCCGCATCCCGGTAATGCGGGCCACCGCCTCGCGGTACGTCATGGGGCCGGCAGCGACCGGCCCGCGAAGAATCCGACGATGCGCCGGAGGGTCTCGCGCATCTCGCGCCGCTCCACGACGAGGTCGAGCTGGCCGTGCTCGAGCAGGAACTCCGAGCGCTGGAATCCCTCGGGCAGCGGCTGGCGGATGGTCTCGGCGATCACGCGCGGCCCGGCGAAGCCGATGAGGGCGCGCGGCTCGGCGAGGATGAGATCGCCCAGCATGGCGAAGCTGGCCGTGACGCCGCCCGTGGTCGGGTCGGTGAGGAGCGAGATGTAGGGCAGGCGCTCGTCGGCCAGCCGCTTGAGCGCCGCGGCGGTCTTGGCCATCTGCATGAGCGAGAGGATGCCCTCCTGCATGCGCGCCCCGCCGGATGCCGACACGATCAGCAGCGGCAGCCGCTTCTGGATCGCGAGCTCGATGGCCCGCGCGAGCTTCTCACCCACGACCGAGGCCATGCTGCCGCCGAGAAAGCCGAACTCGAACACGGCGAGGACGACCGGGTGCCCCCCGATGCGCGCGACGCCCGTCAGCACCGCCTCCTCGAGGCCGGTCTTGGTGCGTGCCGCCTTGACGCGGTCCGTGTATCGCTTGGTGTCCTTGAAACCGAGCGGGTCCTTGGTGCGAAGCCCCGCCTCGCGCTCTTCGAAGGAACCCTCGTCCACGATCGAGGCGATGCGGTCGCGCGCGCTGATCCGGAAGGGGTAGCGGCACTTGGGACAGACGCGGCCCGCGCGATCGACCTCCGCGCGGTAGACGATCTCCTTGCAGGAGTCGCACTTGACCCAGAGGCCCTCGGCGATGTTGACCTTCTTGGGCCTGTCCTCTCCTTCCCCCTTTCCCTTCCAGAACCAGGCGACCATGCTCAGGCCTGGCAGGCCGCCGATAAGGGCCCATCTGCGCCATTTGTCAAAGTCTGTGGGGCGAGCTTGCGGCACCCCTCAACGTACAGGAGTACGCCTCGGGGTGCCGCGGCGCTCGCCGCCTCGCATCTGGACCCTTCTCGACGGCCTGCATGGTTGGGGCCGCGCCGCTTCGCATCTGGACCTTTTTGAGCAGCCTGCGAGTGTTTCAGCATCATGCTAGTGCGCCGGCCCTGCGGACCGGAGCGGCTCCTTGAGCGAGGCGATGAAATCGCCGATCTTCGTCACGAGGTCGGCCCGGCCCGCGTGCTGCTCGACGCGCTGGACGATGGCCGAGCCGACGACGACACCGTCGGCCGCCTGTCCCACGGCCGCGGCCTGGGCTGGAGTCCCGATGCCGAAGCCGACGCAGATGGGCTTGGTCGTGATGCCCCGCAACGTCCGCAGGTGCTGCTGGAGATCCGCCGGCAGCTCGGCGCGCGCGCCCGTCACGCCCGTCAGCGACACCATGTAGAGAACGCCGCTGCTGGCCCGCGCGATCTTCCGCATCCGGTCGGGCGTAGAGGTCGGCGCGACGAGGTGGATCACGTCGAGCCCGGCGGCGTGCGCTTCACCGCGTAGCGGCCCGGATTCCTCGGGCGGCAGGTCCGCGACGATGACGCCGTCCACGCCGCTCTCCACGGCCGTTTCGCAGAAGGCCTTGAGCCCGAAGGCCAGAATCGGGTTGTAGTACGTGAGGAAGACCAGCGGCACGGCGGTCTCGCCGCGCAGCTCGCGCGCGAGCTCGAGCACGCGGGGCAGCGTCACCCCGGCGTGGAGCGCCCGCTGGGTCGCGCGCTGGATGACGGGGCCGTCGGCCAGCGGGTCCGAGAACGGCACGCCCAGCTCGACGATGTCCGCGCCGCGCCGCGCGGCCTCGGCCACGAGCCGGCGCGTGAGCGCCGGCGACGGATCGCCCGCGGTGAAGTAGGGCACGAGCGCCCGCTCGCCGCGCTCTCGAAGCGCCGCGAACGTCGCCGCCAGGCGGCCGGCCGTCGTCATCGCCGGCCTCCGGCCGCTGCCGCGGCGCCGTGCCCGTCGGCTCCCGCGAGCGCCGCCTCCCCCGTGTGGACGTCCTTGTCGCCCCGGCCGGATAAGCCGACGACAATACTTTCGCTCTTCCTCATGGCGGCGGCGGCGCGCATGGCCCAGGCAACCGCGTGCGCGGACTCGAGCGCGGGCATGATGCCCTCGAGCCGCGTCAGGGCCCCGAAGGCGTCCAGGGCCTCGGCATCGGTCGCCGACTCGTACTGGAAGCGCCCCATCTCCTTGTAGTAGGCGTGCTCGGGCCCGGAGCCCGGGTAGTCGAGTCCCGCGGAGATCGAGTGCGCCTCAGCGATCTGCCCGTCGTCGTTCTGGAGCACGTAGCTCATGCTGCCGTGCAGCACGCCGACCGCTCCCGCGCCGAGCGAGGCGCCGTGCCTGCCGGTCGAGATGCCGTGGCCGCCGGGCTCGACGCCCACGATCCTCACGCGCGTGTCCGTGATGAAGGGCCAGAAGAGACCGATGGCGTTGGAGCCGCCGCCCACGCAGGCGACCACGAGGTCGGGCAGCTTCCCGGTGATTTTGCGCGCCTGGGCCCTCGCCTCCTCGCCGATGACGCGGTGGAAGTCACGGACCATCATGGGGTATGGGTGCGGGCCCAGCGCCGATCCGAGGAGGTAGTACGTGTTCCGCACGTTCGTGACCCAGTCCCGCAGGGCCTCGTTGACGGCGTCCTTCAGCGTCTTCGAGCCGCTCTCGACGGGGATGACCGCGGCGCCGAGGAGCTTCATCCGGAAGACGTTGAGCGCCTGGCGCGCGAAGTCCACGCTGCCCATGTACACCAGTCACTCGAGCCCCAGGAGCGCCGCGGCGGTCGCCGACGCGACGCCGTGCTGGCCCGCGCCCGTCTCCGCGATGATCCGCCGCTTGCCCATGCGTTCGGCCAGGAGCGCCTGGCCCAGCACGTTGTTGATCTTGTGCGCGCCCGTGTGGCAGAGGTCTTCTCGCTTGAGAAAGATCTTGGCGCCGCCGCAGTGCTTGGTGAGCCGCTCGGCGAAGTAGAGCGGCGTCGGGCGCCCGGCGTAGCTCGTCAGAAGCCCTCTCAGGCGGCCGGTGAAGCGCGTGTCCCGCATCGCCGCCCGGTAGGCCGTCTCGAGCTCGACGAGCGGGGCCATCAGCGTCTCGGGGACGAAGCGGCCGCCGAAGCGACCGAAGTGTCCGGCGGCGTCGGGCAGCGATCCGGGGTCGCGAAGGCGGGAGGTCATGCCGATCGAGCCGCGGCCAGGAAGCGCCGCACCTTGTCGGGGTCCTTGACGCCGGGACTCGCCTCCACCCCCGAGTTCACGTCTACGGCGTAGGGCTTCACGATGCCGATGGCCCGGCCCACGTTCTCCGGCGTGAGCCCGCCCGAGAGAATGACTCTCGGCCTCGGCCGGTCGCGGTAGGTCGCAACGATGCGGGCGGCATGGCGCCACTCCAGGGGCTCGCGGGCCTCGCCCTCGCTCCACCGGACCGCGGTGTCGAGGAGCACCGCGGCGGCGACCTGGCTGTAGGACAGCACCTGGAACCCCTCGGTGACCCGGAACTCCGGCAGGCCCTCGATCGTCGACGCCGGCGGCAGCTTGATGGTCTTGATCACCGGCAGGTCGTAGCCGGCGAGGTCCTCGGGTTTTTCCTCGCCATGGAACTGCAGCGCTCCCAGCCCCGCCTCAGCGGCCACCGCCTTGACATGGCCCGGGGCGTGATCCCAGAAGATGCCGACCGGAGTCACGAACGGCGGCAGCTGGGCGATGATCGATGCGGCTGCCGCAGGCTCCACGCACCGCGGCGTCTTCTCCACGAAGATGAAGCCGAGAGCGTCCGCGCCGGCGTCGACGGCGCAGCGCGCGTCCTCGATATTGGTGATCCCGCAAATCTTCACCCTGATCAACTCAGCTCTCGCCTCACCGGGCTCCTCGCCTGCGGCTCGTCGGCCCCGTCTCGGCTCGAAAGGCCATCAGCACTCGCCTCATGGCTTCGCCCTTTGGCTCGAACTGCCACGGCTACGATCCTGGAGCGTGAGCTCGCGCACCTTGGCTGCCACGTCCGAGGCGCGCACGAGGCCTTCGCCGACGAGGACGGCGTGCGCCCCCGCCCCGACGACCCGGAGGACGTCGTCCCGCGTGAAGATGCCGCTCTCGCTCACCGCCGTATGCGCGGGCGGGATCCGCGGCAGCAGGGCGAGCGAGACATCGAGGCTCGTCTCGAGCGTCTGGAGATCGCGGTTGTTGACACCGATCACGGGCGCGCCGAGCGCCACGGCCCTGTCGAGCTCGGCGGCCGTGTGCGCCTCGACGAGGGTGGCCAAGCCGATGCCCTTGGCGGCGTGGTGGAGGTCGCGGAGGCGCGCGTCGTCGAGGGCGGCCACGATCAGCAGCACCGCATCGGCGCCCGCGGCGCGCGATTCCCAGAGCTGGTACTCGTCGAGGATGAACTCCTTGCGGAGAAGGGGGAGGTCCACGGCCGCGCGCACGGCGACGAGGTCACCGAGCGCGCCACGGAAGTATTTCTCGTCGGTGAGGACGGAGATCGCCGCCGCGCCCGCGCGCGCGTAGAGCCGCGCCTGGGTTACGGGATCGAGTGCGGCGTTGAGCGTGCCCCTGGAGGGAGAGGCCTTTTTCACTTCGGCGATGAGCCGGACGCCGCCCATTGAAGGCGGCCGGAGCGAGCCCTCGAAGTCCCTGGGCGGAGGGAGCCTCCAACAGGTCGCCTCTAGCGCGGGCTGCGAAACGGCGTCCCGGAGCCGGCTGATCTCCTTGCGCTTGTCCACGAGAATGCGATCGAGCACGCCCATCCCATGACCTAGCAGGCCGCCGATAAGGGCCCATCTGCTTCGTTGGCGAGCTTGCGGCACCCCTCAACGTACGTGGCCGTTCGAGCTGAGGGGCGCAGCCACGAGGCGAGGGCTGAGTTAGAGTACGCCTCGGGGTGCCGCGGCGCTCGCCGCCTCGCATCTGGGCCCTTCTCGCCGACCTGCGCGGCGCGCGTGTTCCGCTCCTGCATGACGCTAGTAGTCGCCGCGCAGGCCGTGGTCGCGCGCGGGGGTGAGATCGATGCGCGCCATCTGCTCGATCACGTACTCGCGCAGCGTCCGCGGCGGCGGGAGGTCACGCACGATCTTCCCGCTCGCGATCAGCGGTTTGAGCAGCGCCTCCGCGGGTCTGCCGGCGGCGTCCACCGGCGCCGGCTTTGCGGCGGACAGCACCACGTTCGTCACCGCGCCGGGCAGGCGCCACACCTGCTTGGCCCCGGAGCGCTTGCCGCGCTTCGCCATGGGCCGACCTTCGATCTCCATGATGTCGAGCGCGAAGGACAGCACAGGCGCGTTCGCGATGGAGGTGCCGACGCCGTACCCGTCTACGAGGGGGTTGAGCTTGAGGATCTCGTACTCATCGATGCCGCCCGAGGCGAAGATCTTCACGTGCTCGAAGCCGCGGATGTCGAGCTCCCAGCGGACCTCCTCGAGGATGCGGAAGAAGTCGCCGCGCCGGGACGAGGGCGTGTCGAGCCGCACGGCGTACAGGTCCTTGCCGAGCGCCTCGGCCACGCGGATCGCCTCGAACTTCTCGTCCTGGAGGGTATCGATGAGGGCGACCCGCCTGATCTTCGGATCGATGACCTCGTGGAAGGCCTTCAGGGCCTCGACCGTGTCACCGACCATCAACACGAGGGCGTGCGGGATGGTGCCGGTGGGGTCGGCGTCGATCAGCTCGGCGGCCTTGGTGACGGCGACGCCGTCGCAGCCGCCGACGAAGGCGTTGCGCTCGATCATCGGCGCGAGCGCGGGGTGCATCCGCCGCGCCCCGAACGAGATGACCGCGCGGTCGCCCGCGGCGCGCTTGCAGCGGGCGGCCTTGGTCGCGATGCCCGAGGCCTGGCAGAGCAGGCCCAGCAGCGCCGTCTCGTACTCCGCCCACTCGACGTAGGTGCCCTCGATGACCAGCACCGGCTCGTGGGGACCGAAGATCGTTCCCTCGTCCATGGCGCACGCGTCCACCGGCAGCCCTTCGAGCAGCGCCGCCGCCTCCTCGATGCCGGCCAGGATGCCGAAGTTCCAGTCGGCCTGGGGGAAGCTCTTCAGCCGGATCTCTGCCTTGACGCGCTTGGTGAGGCCCTTGGCCTTGAGGATCTGTATGGTCCGCTGGAAGTAGACGTCGGACACCTGGCCCGCTTTGATCTCGGGCTCGGACGCGGTGTGGAAGACACGCTTCGGCTGGTTCGCCATGCTGGTGGAGGGCGAGTACCGCCGGCCCTCAAGTGGGCGGATTGTCCCAGAAACTTACGGTGAAGTCAATCGACCGCGGCGCCTCACCATAGCCGCAAGTCGCTGCCCTACAAGGACTTCCGGCTAGAGATCGAGGCTCTTGAGGTAGGCGCGGAAGGCGTCGGCCAAGTCGGGGCGCGAGAGCGCGAACTCAACCGTGGCCTTGAGGAAGCCGAGCTTTTCGCCCGTGTCGTGGCGGCGCCCCTCGAACTCGACAGCATAGATGGGCCGCCGGCCGCGAAGGGTCCTGAGCCCATTGGTCAGCTGGATTTCGCCACGGGAGTCGGGCGGGGTCTCGGCCAGGATCGGGAAGATATCGGGCGTGAGCACGTAGCGGCCGATGATGGCCAGGTCGGACGGCGCGTCCTTGGGGTCCGGCTTCTCGACCAGGTCCAGCACCTCGAACACGTTGCCGCCGAGCCCGCGGGGCACGATGACGCCGTAGCGGCCGATCTCGTCCTTGGGGATGCGCATCACGGCGAGCACCGGGCCTCCGTGGCGCTCGAAGACGTCGAGCAGCTGCCGCATGCACGGCACCCGCGAGACGATGATGTCGTCGCCCAGGAAGACGCCGAAAGGCTCATCGCCGACGAGCGGCCGGGCGCAGAGGATGGCGTGGCCCAGGCCGAGCGGCTCCTTCTGGCGGACGTAGGAGACCGAGGCCATCTCCGAGATCGTCTTGATCTGGGCCAGCTCCTCGAGCTTGCCGCGATCTTGCAGGTAGTACTCGAGCTCGAAGGCCGCGTCGAAGTGGTCCTCGATGGCGCGCTTGTTGCGGCCCGTGACGAGGATGATCTCGTCGAGCCCCGAGGCGACCGCCTCCTCCACGACGTACTGGATGGTGGGCTTGTCAACGAGCGGGAGCATCTCCTTCGGCTGGGCCTTGGTGGCTGGCAGGAACCGGGTGCCGAGTCCGGCGGCGGGGAAGACGGCCTTTCTCACCTTCATCGTGGCGCCTGCTCCTCCGTGCATTTTCGCACTATAACTCACTCTGTTACCATGTGCCTGCCCGGTTGGACCCCGCGAAGTCTCGAGCCTGAGGGCCCGCCTTTCTTGACAGCATGGGGGCGCGGTGCCTATCATCCGCTGCTCGGATCCCCGTCATGAACCGCACGTTGCTGCCCGGCATCCTCGTCGCCCTGCTCGTGGCCATCGCGGCCGGAGGGGGGTACGTGCTGCGCGGCGTCGTCCCGATGCTGGGCGAGCGCGGCGCGACAACCTCGCGGCCCGCCGCGGGCCCGACCCCAGGCGAGAGCCTGCAGGCGGGTTTCGCCGGCGTCGCCGAGCACGTGCGCCCCGCGGTGGTCAACCTCGGCACCATCCAGAAGGCCCGCGCTCCGCGCTCCCCGGGCCCGCAGCCCGGGCGCGAGGACCCCTTCTTCCAGGATTTCTTCAAGCAGTTCTTCGGCCCCGAGGGGCCGGGCGGCGGCTCGGAGTTTCGCCGTCCCGGTCTGGGCTCGGGCGTGATCTTCGACAAGCGTGGCCTCGTCCTCACCAACTTCCACGTCATCAAGGGCGCCGACGAGATCACGGTGAAGCTGTCGGACAAGCGCGAGTACCGCGGCCGGATCCTGGGCACCGATCCGAAGACGGATCTGGCGGTGATCCGCTTCCAGCCCGACCACGAGCTGACGATCGCCCCCCTCGGCAACTCGGACGCGCTCCGCGTGGGGGAATGGGCCATCGCCATCGGCAACCCCTTCGGGCTGGACCAGACCGTTACGGTGGGCGTCATCAGCGCCACGGGACGCTCGGACGTGGGCGTGGCCACGTACGAGAACTTCATCCAGACGGACGCCTCCATCAACCCGGGCAACTCCGGCGGGCCGCTCCTGAACCTCAAGGGGGAGGTCATCGGCATCAACACGGCGATCTTCTCGCAGAGCGGCGGATCGATCGGCATCGGCTTCGCCATTCCCATCAACATGGTCAGGCGCGTCGTGGACCAGCTCGTCGACAAGGGCAAGGTGGTGCGCGGATGGCTGGGCGTGTCGCTCCAGCCGCTGTCGCCCGAGCTGGCCGAGTCGCTCGGGGTCACGGAGAAGCAGGGGGCCCTGGTCGCCTCGACCATACCGGGCGGCCCGGCAGCGGCGGCCGGGCTCCAGCAGAACGACGTCATCCTCGCCTACGACCAGACGCGCGTCGAGAACTACCACCACGTCCAGCGGTTGACAGCGGACACCAAGGCGGGCACCAAGGTCATCCTGCAGGTGCTGCGCAAGAAGCAGAAGGTCGCGGTCACCGTCACCGTCGCCGAGGCGCCTGATGACGGCCCCCGGCGCCCGGCCGGCCCGACCCCGAAGAGCTAGTCCCGCCCCTAGCAGGGTGATGAAACCCTGCAGGGCGCTGAGAAGGACCCAGTTGCGAGGCGGCGCCCCGCGGTTCGAGTTGAGCGGCCGCCGTTGGCCGCGAGACGAGGGCTGAGTAGATCTGCGGGCGAGGCGTAGTCCCTCTACGTTGAGCCCGCAGCCGAGGGCGCCCCAAGGGTATTTGCTAAATGACGCAAATGGGCCCCTTATCAGCGGCCTGCTAGGCTACGAAAGGCGGGATCGGCGGGATGTCCACCTGCTGGGTCTTGACCTCGCGGACACCGCCGACCGAGCGCGCCACCTCCACCGCTTCATCCATCGCCGCCGTGCCCTCGAGGGTGACGAGCCCGCTCTTCGCCTCGACCGTGATGCGATACTTGCGCGTCTCGGGGTTGGTGGCCAGCGCCACCTGGACCTGCGAGGCCAGGGACCGGTCGGCCACGAGCTGCTGCCCCGCGGGCGTCGTCTGGAGCTCCGGCCGCTGGACTGCTACGGCGACCAGCTCGACGGCCGCGTCGATTGACAGCTTTTCCGTGTTGAGCACGAGGTCGTAGAGCGAAGGCTCGCGCAGGTCCACTTCGTAGAGGTAGCGCATGCGGCCGAGCTTCTCGGAGTCGTCGCGGCGCGCCATGTCCAGCACCATGCGGGGGTTGGTCTGCTCGCCCATCTGCCCGGAGAGCTTCTTGGCGAGGCGCTTGACCCGCAGGTCGAAGGGCGCCATCACCCGCAGGCGCACCACGTGGGGGATGCCCCGCAGGAGCCACTGGCCGGCGCGGCCCATCAGCACGACGCGGTCCTTCTCGGCGAACTCGAAGAGCGCCGTCTGCAGGATCGTGATGGTGCGCCGCGTCTCGGCGTCGAAGCGCTCGAAGAGCGAGGGCTTGGATTCGTCGAGGCTTGAGAGCTTCTCCTCCAGGATCCCGTACTTCAGCGCGGCCTCCGAGATGAGCTCCTGGTCCACGTAGTGCAGGCCCAGGCGCGCAGCCACCTTCTGGCCGATCTCCGGGCCGCCCGCGCCGATCTCATGGGAGACGGTGACGATGCTCATGGCTGGTCACTCCTTCCGGTACTTGTTCCGGAGCGCGGCGGGTGCGATGGCGATGCGCTTGCCGCTCACGTCGTCCAGAACGTAGACCTCGTCGGCCAAGGTGCCGCTGGCGAAGACCTCGTAGACCCCCAGCGCCTCTTCCAGGGTGGTGCCCGCGGGCCGCCCCGCCATCATCGCTTCCACGGCCTCGCGCTTGAGCCGCATGGGAGTTGGTCACTCAGTACCAGGAAAGACCGCCGAACGCAAGCGCCTCGGAATCAGGCCTTGGCGAACGAGACGAAGAACGAACCGAACTCGACGGGCTCGATGCAGTCCGGAATCTCTCCGTGCTTCCACGCGCCGGGGATCTTGACGACCCGGAACCCGGGCTCGCCACCCCAGCGCCGCCGGAGATCGGCCTCGCTGAAGACCCGGCAGTGGTCGGCGTAGCCGTGCACGGGCCGGTAGTCGGGGATCGGGCCGCGAGCGCGGAACTCGTGCATCGGGACGACGAAGCAGAAGCGCCCACCCGGCCGCAGGACGGTCAGGATGGAGCGGACGGTCGCGTCCACGTCGCGGACGTGCTCGAGGACCGCGAACGAGTACGCCAGGTCGAAGCAGCCGGGCTCGAAGTACTCGTGGACCTCCTCGGCCAGGCCCTGGCGGAACGACGCCATCTTCCAGCGGTTGATCTGCCGGGCGATCCGGACATTCGTGAAGGACACCTCGACGCCGTCCACCGCGAGCTCCGGATGGCGCGCGCAGAGGGCCATCGCCACGCCGCCCTCGCCGCTGCCCGCGTCGAGGACGCGCCGCGGCTTCACGGCGTCGACCTCGCGCTCGAGCTCCTGGAACTCCGGATCGCGGCCGCGCCGCTCGATCATCTTGCGGGTCTTCTTCCCGGACAGCATGCGGAGCCGCTTCTCCAGGAGCTTGAGCCCCATCTTCCAGCGCAGCCCCTTGTACTGCCGCTCCTGGGCGGCAACGTAGGCGTCGCGGCTTTGCAGGTGACCGAGCCACGAGCGGATACGCGCCGCCTGCTGGGCGTAGCGCGGATCGGGTCGCGCGGCGTGCGCCGCCTCCACGATCTCCAGCGCGCCGTGGATGTTCTCGCGGTACAGCTCGAACCGCACGCTTTGGATGACGCCGTCCACGTCTGCGAAATCGATCATCGTATCAGTCCCCGCCCGGCCGGTCGGCGGACGGATCGAGGCCGAAGGCCTCGGCCAGGAGCTGATAGGAGCGCAGGCGCGCTTTGAAGTCGAACGTGATGGTCACGATCACGAGCTCGGCCGCCCCGTACGCGGAGGCCAAGGCCAGCAGCCGGTCGCGCACCTGCTCGGGCGCGCCCGCGATGGTGCGCCGTCTCGCGTGGTGAACGATGGCCATCTCCTGCTCGGTGTACGGGTACGCCTCGGTCTCCTCGACCGACGGGAACGCGCCGGGGCGGCCCGTGTAGAGACGCGTGATCCACAGGTCGCGGCTCTTTGCGAGCCGCTGCGCTTCGGCGTCGGTGTCGGCGGCCAGCGCGAAGACGGCGACGCTCGCCCGCGGCGCCTCGAGCACCCCGGGACGGAAGCGCGCGGCGTACGCGCGGGTCGCGTCGGCGCCGCCCTCGTCGTTGATGAAGTGGGCGAAGGCGAACGCCGTGCCGAAGCGGGCCGCGAGCGCAGCGCCCTCGTCGCTCGAGCCGAGCAGCCACAGCTCGGGCATGGTCGGGCCGTCGGGCATGGCGCGGATACCGCGGAAGGGATGGCCCTGCGGCAGGTCGCCTCGCAGGAAGCCGAGGAGGTCGTTGATCTGGGCCGGAAAGTGCTCGATGCCGAGCGCGCCGGACCCGTGGGCGAGCGCCCGCGCCGTCCGCTGGTCACTGCCCGGCGCGCGCCCGATTCCCAGGTCGATGCGCCCGGGGTAGAGCGTCTCCAGCATCCGGAAGTTCTCCGCCACTTTCAACGCGCTGTAGTGGCTGAGCATGACACCGCCCGAGCCGACTCGGATGCGCGAGGTGCGCGCGGCCACGTGCGCCACGAGCACCTCCGGGGTCGAGCCGGCGAGGCCGCGGCTTGCGTGATGCTCGGCGAGCCAGTAGCGATGGTAGCCCCAGCGCTCGCAGGCTTTGGCCAGCTCGATCGTCTCCGCGACGGCTTCCGCGGCGGTGCCGCCCGCGCGGATGGGCGACTGGTCGAGCACGCTGAACCGCTCGACCGGATTCACTGCATTGCCCTCACGACCGCCTGCCGAAAATATGCAGGCGGCTCAAAAAGGTCCAGATGCAAGGCGGCGAGCGCCGCGGCACCCCGAGGCGTACTCCAACTCAGCCCTCGCCTCGTGGCTGCGCCCCTCAGCTCGAACGGCCACGTACGTTGAGGGGTGCCGCAAGCTCGCCAACGAAGCAGATGGGCCCTTATCGGCGGCCTGCTAGGTCATGGG